>JARGOW010000510.1 GCA_029212955.1 Planctomycetota bacterium
GCCCCCCTGCTCTTTGCCCCATACGGTTTCAAGCCCTACTGCTTCTTCTTGTCCTTCTTGCGCTTCTTGGATTGATCCTTGGCCTTCCTGCGCTTGGCGTTGGCGGCGCGCTTGGCTTGCTTGATCACGGCTTTCTTGGCAGCTTCTTTTTCGGCCACCAGGCGTGCACGCTCTTTCTTGATGAGCTTTTCGACCTTCTTCAAACGCATTTGAGCGTCTCCTGCGATGTCTTGGGCCTTGTCCGCGCGCTTCTTGGCTTTGCTGGCAAAGCTGGAGGCTTTCTCCAGGTAGAGGCGAGAATCCGCGAGTAGGCTTTCCAGGCGTTTGATTTCTTTTTTTACTTTCTTGGCTTTCATTGTTTTGAGGGGTGGTTGTTCGGTGGTTGGCTAGAGTGCGATTTCGTCCTTCTCGTGGATCTGTTTCACGGACCCTGCGATCAAGGGATCTGGACTTTGGATCAATTCACGATCGGCCTGGTCGTAGTCCAGGTTGGCCAGGAAGTGGCGCATGCAATTGATTCGGCCCCGCTTCTTGTCGTCGGAACGAATCACGGTCCAGGGAGCATCGTTGGTGTCCGTGTGGAAGAACATGATTTCTTTCGCCTTGCTGTAATCGCTCCAAAGGGCGAGCGACGCCATGTCGACCGGGCTTAGTTTCCATTGCTTAAGCGGGTCTTTCTGGCGCGACTTGAAGCGCCGGAATTGTTCGAGGCGGCTGACGGAGAACCAGTACTTGAACACGATGATTCCGCTGTTGACCCACATGCGCTCGACCTGGGGAGCTTGTTGCAAGAACTCCAAGTGCTCGTGATTGTTGCAGAAGCCCATCACCTTTTCGACCCCGGCCCGGTTGTACCAGGAGCGGTCAAAGAGAACGATTTCACCCTTGGAGGGCAAGTGCTTGATATAGCGCTGGAAGTACCATTCGGCGCGTTCGCGCGCGCTGGGTTTCTCCAAGGCCACAACACGCGCACCCCGCGGGTTGAGGTGCTCCATGAAGCGCTTGATGGTGCCACCCTTTCCCGCAGCATCCCTTCCTTCGAAGACGATGATGATGCGTTGCTTGGTTTTCTTGGCCCACTTCTGGACCTTCAGCAACTCGATCTGGAGCTCGTGCTTTTGCTGCTCATAGTCGAATACGTCCATGCGCTTCTTGTACGGATAGGCCCCGTCCTCGTTCCATTTCAGCTTTCTATTCTTGGCCTCTAGATCGAAGACTATGGCCCTTTTCGACGATTTACTCATTGTGTGCATCCCAGCTTGAATCCGGCTCTTCCGCCGATCTGTGGGAGTTTATCGGGGTTGTGACGGCCCCGATAGGCGGCCTTCTATGAAACCTTGCGATGGGTCACTTTCCCGCACTCCCCCCCGATCTGGGCCAGCTCTAGCGCTCAAAACCGGACACATGCGCCTGGCCCGAAATCTTAATACACATTCATGCGCACCCAGTCGAAATCGGTGGCAGCGCCCGGGTCGGACCAGGTCATTCGCAGTCGAACCACGATAGGTGAGCCCAGCGGAGCATGCTCCAAGTCATCCGTTGCAACAATCAATCGGTCGCTGGCCAAGGTACCTGGCACGGGTGTGACTTGGTTACTGGATGAAGCGATCACCCTGTTGCCCGCCAGCATCTGCACCTCGTATCCACCATAGGCCGTGGTACCCCGGGAGTTGCCCGGCAAACGCTGGCCCACCGCCACTTCCAGGTCATAGGTCAATCCAGGCTCCAGGGTCGTCGGGAGGGTTTGATACACCCATCCCAAGCCCGGATCTCCACCCATGTTCTCCAGCGCCAGAACTTCATCCCCATCGCCACCACTGGGCGTTTGGAATTGATCCGCACCCATATAGGTGTCGGCCGCCGGGTTCAGGGTGCCCACCTTCAGGGACGCCACGTCGGGATAGCGCCAATCCATGAGCGGGAGGTCGGAAAAGGCCCCATCCACAAGCCCCAGGGTTTCAAAGCTCGATTCTTGGAGGCTCGCCATGGCCATGCTGGGCGGCAAAAGCCCGCCATCCAGGGCTCCAGCCATGGCTGCAGACATGACCTGGGCTGCCTTCGCTTGACCGGCCGCGTTCAAATGCACCCCATCGGCCAGCATGTCCGTATTGACGTCGATGGCGCCATGCACATCGACAAGGATCGCCGGGGACTCGGGCGTGCTCCATTGGGGCACGGAAGCCGCCAGGTGGCTGTTGAATCCAGCCACGTGTACGGCATTTTGGAAGTACCAGAAACCGTCCCCAATCGGCGGGATCGTGGCGATCAGGAACATCGTCGCCGGAGCCTGGGAACGCACGGATTCCACGATCTCCTGCATGCTATCCACGCCACTGGTGATGGCTGAAATGCCCCGCTGCCCCACGTCGTTGGTGCCCAGCATTATGAGGCATACATCGGGCACCTGGCCGGCCACCACCGGCGGAAGCAGGGGCAATACCTGGTCGGTGCGCAGCCCGTCGTAGCCCTCATGATCCCGGTCGAAGTCCGTGTAGTAATCGGGATAGATGCTAGGGGTGGGGATCGTGATTCCATCCTCCGCGTCCACGGTGAACCTCGTACCGACAAAATCCACCAGGGAATTCGCACGGCCGAGTTCAAACCACAGGGGATAGCGATAGGACGCCTGGCCCTGCACTCCCTGGGTATTGGAATCTCCAATGCACATGACTCGAGTCACAAAGCACGGGGAACCCGGTCGATCGCCCGAGCACGGGTCGGTCGCGCCGCCGGAGGAGGAGCCTCCCCCAGCGCACTGGACCCCTGAAAAGGCCAAGAGGCCGATCCACAGGGTGGAATACTTCGATAGGAACTTCATGGCAGGTTGGGGGGCCAGGGTCCCCCACGTGTTTAAATGTACCTTCCCAACGGCCCAGGGGCCTACCGGCCGGGGCCACGAATGGCTTCCAGGGCCAAACTCCCCCAGATTGAGCCCCTAAATCACGGTTAGGTGCGCTCAGCGGGCCCCCACCCCCCTCCCCAGCGCAAATAAAGCCCGGTGCACCCCACTCAATTTGGGCCTTCCGCGTTAGAACCTCCTAACCCCTTTTTGGGGCAAATCCCCGCTCTAGCACCAGCCCTCAGCTCCCATGACCAAGACCATGCAACCGGTTCCCTCCGACCTCGATATCGCCCAGGCCGCCACCGTGCGCCCCATCAAGGAAATCTCCGACCGGTTGGGCATCGATTCCAAGTACGTGATCCCCTACGGCCACGACAAGGCCAAGATCCACCTGGACATCATCCCGAGCTTGAAGGGCAAGAAGGGCCGCTACATCGACGTGACCGCCATCACACCGACGCCCCTGGGCGAGGGCAAGACCACGACCACGGTGGGTCTGGTGCAAGGCC
>JARGOW010000511.1 GCA_029212955.1 Planctomycetota bacterium
TGCGTGGCGTGCGGTTTGTTCTTTGGGTTGGCAGCCATCGCCCGGCCCAACATATTGCTGTTCATGCCGCCGCTCGCGATATGGGTGTGGTGTATGGCGGGGCGTAAGGGTCCGGCTTTTTTGGCCACGGGCATGCTTACCCTGGGTACTTTGATCCCGATCCTGCCCATCAGCTGGCACAATTACTCGGCCAGTGGAGAAGGGGTTTTGATCGCGTCCCAGGCTGGGGTGAACTTTTGGATCGGAAACAACCCCGAGAGCGATGGGATGTCGGCCATCGTGCCCGGCACCCGGGCTGGTTGGTGGGAGGGCTTTGAGGATTCCAGGCGACTGGCCAGGCAAGAGGCCGGGGAAGAGTTGTCCGACAAGGGTATATCCCAGCACTACACAGGAAAGGTGTGGTCCTGGATGGCCGAACATCCAGGCGCGGCCCTGGGCCATCAGTTTTGGAAGCTGCGCTTGTTCTTTTTGGACTGGGAAGTTTCAAACAATCAGGACATTCGCTTTGTCAGCCACCGCTACAACCCGCTCAGCCGATTTAGTTTGTCCTTCGCCTGGCTGGCGGGCTTCGGACTTTTAGGCGCGGGTTTGGCCCTGGGCGGTTCCCGCTGGAAGCACTTTCCCCTATGGGGCTTTCTCGGTACGTACACGTTGAGCGTGGTTGCGTTTTTTGTCTGCTCGCGGTTTCGCGTTCCGGTATTGCCGGTCTTGATCGTGCTAGGGTCGGGCGCGAGCGTGCGATTGTATGATTGGTTCCGGGCGAAGCGTTGGATTCCATTGGCAGCGGGTACCGCCTGCATATGGATCGTAGTGGGTTGGAGTTCCCAGTTGCCGCGGGGATTGGTCACCGACGACAGCGGGGGCTTCCTTGCACTTGGCAACGATGCTATGCAGAGCGGGGATTTGGACGCGGCCGAGGGGTTCTATGGGCAGGGACTCGACATTTCGATCCGCAATCAGCAGTTGCGCATGGCATGGTCCAGTCTGTTGCGTCGACGCGGTCAGGATCAAGCCGCCAAACTGTGGCTCACAGCCACTCTGGAAATGTTTCCCAATTACCCCGAGGCGAGGGTGGCCTTGTGCGACTTGGAAAATTCCAGTGGGAATCATTCGGGGGCCGCAGAGTTGGCCCGCGAAGGCCTGCGCCTGGCGCCTTCCCAGACCGGGTTGCGCTATGAACTTGGCCGCGCGCACGTGGGGCTCAACGAAGTCGAACTCGGGTTGCAAGAGTTTGACCGGGTGATGGAGTCCGACCCTTTGGATTTTGTGGCCCCCTTCGCAAAGGGCGTGGTGCTGTTCCGCATGGGCCGCCGGGAGGCGGCCCTGCAAGCGTTGACCGCGGCAGAATCCAACTTGGAGCGAGCCGAAGAAGCCGAACGGGTTCAGCTGGGAGCGATGCTTCGATCCCTGGGCCGTTAGCCCTCGGATTGGGTGGGCAGGTTGGCCGCGTGCTGGTCTCCGCCGTTGGTGGGCTTAGGCGAAACCAGGGCGATGATGCGGTCGCCGGCTTGTCCGTTGGGCACGGCCTCGTCGGAGAAAATGGTCAACTGGCCTTCCGCACTGACCCGGAACAGGGGCAAGACACTCTGGCTGTTGTGATCCAGGTAGTGTTCGAAGGTGAAGGTTTGCGTGAGCGGGGTGGCTGTGATGCGCGCCCCGTTGTCAAAGCGGTCATCGATTTCGGTGAAGCGTGCCGTTTCACCAAACAGGTAGCGACCGTGCAATTGACCCGAGGTCTCCTGCTTGGCGCCGATTCCAGAAGGGCGCAATTGGTAAACACCCGCGCGACCAAATAGTTCGCGGAAGTGCATGCCAGCCAGGGAATTGACCTCGTCGTTGGGCGTCATGGCCAGGATCCGACCCACGCCACCCAGGGGCAGTCGATCGACGGAGTCGGAGGCGATGGCGCTACCCCAAATGCCAATGATGCCTTGCATGCGGGCCTTGGCCATGCTTTCCCGGTTGGTGTCCATGAGCACCACATCCAGGTCCAGTTCTCGCAGGGCGTTGGCCACTGCGAGCACGAACGGGCTACCGCCAATGATCAAACAGCCCTGGGGGTTGGCCTTGGCAAGTCCCAAGCGGCGAGCGATGGGGGAGGCCGCCAACCCATAGAAGCCCACCGTTCCCACGATGACTAGGAAACTGAGCGGCACCAGTCTGGCAGCCTCGGGGATGACAGCGTCACCCATGGCGACAGGGTCGGCCAATTGGGCCGCGAAAAGCGCGCTGATGGCCGCGGCGACAACCCCGCGGGGGGCCAGGAAAGAGAGGAATGTGCGCTCGGGTTTGTTGGCATCGGATCCGATCATGCTCAATTGCACGGATGCGGGACGGATGACCGCAATCAGAATGACCACAAAAGCGTATTCGCGCCAACCCAGTTCCAGAAGTGCATCCACTTCCACACTGGCGGCTAGCACCACGAAAAGACCGGCGATCAGCAGGGTTCGTAGGTTTTCCTTGAACTCGATGATGTGATGGATCGAGGTCCGTTTCTGGTTGGCCAATAGGAAACCCATGAGGGTCACCGCTAGCAATCCCGATTCGTGTTGCAGGTGGTCCGAACCTACAAAAACGGCCAGCAGGATTCCCAGGGTGAGCGGGATGTGAAGGGAATCGGGGACCCAAAACCGCTGCAAAGGAACCGCTAGAATCACTGCGCCCAGCAGACCCGCGATGGTGCCGACCGTCAGGGTCTTGAGGGATCCCATGAAGGTCATGGACCAATCCAGCTCGTTGGGGTCCGCGCCATGGGCGATCGAATGGAACACGAGGACAGCCAGGGTCGCGCCAATCACATCGGCCACAATGCCTTCCCATTTCGCCACCCAGCCCACCCGGCCCTGGGGCCGAACATGGTTGAGTAGGGGGCCCACAACGGTGGGCCCGGTCACGGTCAAGATCGCCCCAAACAGGAGCGACAGATTCCAGGGCAAGTCCACCAAGTAATGGGACAGACCCGTGGCCATGACCCAGGTGGCGAGCACACCTAGGGTGCACAAGCGCAGCACCAGGGGCCCAATTTTTCGGAGCTCGGCCAATTCCAGGGACAATCCGCCCTCAAACAAAATGATTCCCACCGCCAATGAAATCAGCGGGTGCAACCAATGTGCGAAAAGGGGTTCCGGGTCCAGAAAACCAAGAATGGGTCCCACCATGAGTCCTGTGATGAGCAGGACCAGGATGGACGGAAGCCTAAGCCTCCATGCAAGCCATTGGGCTCCAGCGCCAAGCAAGGCGATGGTGGCCAGGGCCATGGGGAGTGATTCGATCTGCAGGGGTCAGTCCTTCTGGGGTTTGCCGCAGGCGTCATGTTGGCGGCCTCCTTTTTTTCATTAAT
>JARGOW010000512.1:0-2691 GCA_029212955.1 Planctomycetota bacterium
GGAACCGCGCCACTTTTTTTAGGTGTCTTTTGCAATCCCTACTCGAAGGACGATTCCTCGCGCAGTGTGCCCCCATAAAAAGAACTCCACTTGTACACCGGCTTTCCGTTCTCCTCCTGGATGACATCCCGGCGGTCCTCGACCGCCCCCTCCACAAAGAACGACACGGCACGGTTTTTCTGCATATCCCAGACCAACTCACCATCCACGGGATACTGGGTCGTGTTGCGGAACACATAGCGGGACCCGGGATCTTCGGAGTCCACTTCTACCTGCTCCGTTACGGCCGTCACACTCCCTTCGATTGTGATTGTGGCAAGACCATCTTCGGTGGATTCCCACGTGCAGTGAATCTCGCCGCTCAGGGAATCCTTGTGCTGCTCCATACTCTCCACCCAAGCCTCAAACTCCTCCCCCGATTCGGCGATTTGAATATCGGTGCGAGCGCCGGGCATGGTCAGCCAGAAGTAAACGCCTGGGTCCACCTCCCAGCGATCCCCTTCCTCCACGGGCTTCTCCGGGAGGAGCCGAACATACTCCACCATCACCTCATGGCCCTCGAGAAGCGCATCTTCTGGCTTCGCTGTGCCTTCGATCGCAACCCAATCGGCCGTGTAATCTTCAAGATCCGCGTCCCAGCGAAAGTCGATCGGATGTCCGATCAAACGGCTCTCACGGTCCCCTGAAAACTCTTCCTCCCCGGTCCTTTCCGAGGAATAACTTCGCGCGCCCTTTGTCAGAGTTCGCCTGAGCTCCAAAATCCGACCGTCTTCCACGCTTCGATACTCATCGCTCCATGTGATTTCAGTGCTTGTTCGATGGATTTCTCCTGTCGCCGCGTCGTCTTGCAGAACCACTTCATCAGCCCCGGACAGATCTAGGATCACACGGCGGGTGAGCTCCACTTCCAGTGAAGACCCGAACGACTTCACCACCGTTTGATCAAGTGCTGGCACAAACGCGGGAGCGTCAGGCGCCGTGGAGGAAGCGAAAGTGGTCAGGGCCAAACAAACGGCCAATGCGGATGTCTTCATGAGAATGGGCCTCAAAGAATGGGAACCGGCGCAAGCATGAGAGCACGGCCCGGTACAAACCGCAACCGCTGGGCTCCAGGGCTCCAGGGCTCCAGGGCTCCAGGAACGCCAATCTCGGCGATCTACGCGGGATGTGCTGCCGTGTTGCACAGCCCTTGCACCGCTTCCTGGCCGACACTCCAACCCCGGGCGGCGGCCTTTCCAAAAGCCACGCCATACATGGAGTTTCCGGCCAGCAGAAGCGGACCTTGGCCTTCGGAAAAGGTTCGCAGGCTCGCTTCGATGCGAGCCACACGATCCAAGTGGCCCAAGTTGTATTGGGGAATGGCCTTTTCCCAACGCGTTTCGAAAGTGAACTCAGGAGCGGCCGAGCATCCAAATAGGTCTCGGATTTCGTGCAAGGCGAGCTGCTCGAGAGACTCGGAACTCAGGTCGGAGATGGATGGGTCCACGGCTCCGCCATACAACGCGCGCACCAGGGTGCGACCCTCTGGAGCCCGTCCAGGGAAAATGCTGCTGTCCCAGAGAAATCCCAAGGCGCGAGGCTTTTCCGACCGTGGGATCAAGCAACCAAACCCATTCGGAAAGTGCGGCGTGGCTTCCGGCGGAAACCCCAAGGAGAGCACCGTGACGCCCGGATGATCGATGGATTCCAACTCCGATGCCAAAAGCGGTGAATCCGCGCGGAGCATGCGGGCCATGGTGGGCCCTTCGGTGGCAATTACGACCGAGTCCGCCACCATGGGCTCCGATTCCCCTTCAAGCTGCAACGCCCATTGGCCATCGCTCCCGCGCAGCACACTCTCCACCCGGGTTCCCGTGCGCACCGTGAACAATGCCTTGGTCGCTAGCGCCAAGGGCAGCGCTTGCAGGCCACCTTCAAACGAGGTCAGCGTGCCACTCGGACCCGAAGGCCCGCCCTTGCCGCCCGCGCGCTTGACTGCGATCAGCGCCTTGAATAGGGAACCATACTTCGCCTCCATTTCCGCCATGCGCGGGAAAGCCGCGGGCAAGGAGAGCAATTTGGAATCGCCCGCGAATACGCCCTGCACCATGGGAGCCAGCATTCGATCAGCAGCCTGTGAACCCAATCGTCTGCGGCCAAACTCCCAAACGCTCTCATCCGCATCCCCTTGTTTGCCTGGCACGAAAATTTCGCGAGCCATGCGCAAGAGGCCTAGGGGAGACAGGATGCCTCCTGTGGCAAACTTCGCCGGGTGCGCGTGGATTTCGCGGAGCTTGCCTCCCAAGACCAAAAACCGATGGGCCGCTGCATCATTGGCCGCCACTTTCTTCAACCCGGCCAAGGCCACCAATTGATCCAGAGCGGGTTCGTTGTCCAGAAATCCAGTGGGCCCCGATTCCGTCAACCAACCGCCAGGGTGGTTCCTGCTGACCGCCTTCCCACCCACCTGGTCCTCCGCATCCAAAAGGGTGATCCGCACCGAAACCCCGCGGGATTGTGCCTCCTGTTGGGCGGCCCAAGCGGCCGCTAAACCAGAGATTCCACCGCCAACGACGACCAGATGCATGGGGGCTCCTAAACGGTTTGACTGAACGAAGGGCCCGAGGAGTCCTTTGTTTCGCGAATGCGGCTATCAAAGCAGATCGCTAGATTGCGCACGAACAACTCGCCGATGGGCGTTGCCTCCACCCG
>JARGOW010000512.1:2701-3340 GCA_029212955.1 Planctomycetota bacterium
GTCCGGGGCGAAGTACTCCATGAAGTCGATGCCAAAGCGTTCTTCGTGGGCTTTCACGTCGATCTTGAAATTGCACATCAGGTCGTGGATGACCGCGCGGCGCAACTCGTCGTCGCCCTCGCGGAGCACGCCGCGAGATGCCGACAACTCACCGGCTTCGATGGCCTCCCTGTACGTGGTCAACTTCTTGGCGTTTTGCACATACAGGCCTCCCACATCTCCAATGGCCGAAATGCCAAGACCGATCACATCTGTGGCCGGGATGACCGCGTAACCTTGGAAGTTGCGGCGCAGTTTCCCAGCCACGCGGGCCTTGGCCAATTCGTCGGTGGGCAGTGCGAAGTGATCCATTCCGATGGGTTCGAATCCGGCCGCCAGAAAGATCTCCCGAACCGCGCCGAACAATGCCGCTTTCTCTTCGGGCTCCGGCAGCGCTGCCGTTTCCATCATTTTTTGATGACCCCGCACCCACGGAACATAGGCAAACGAATACACAGCAGCCCGGTCGCACCCCATGTCGATCACCGCTTGCACCGTCTTTTCGAAGGTCTCTACGGTCTGGTGGGGCAGGCCATAAATCAGGTCCACATTGACCCCTTTGAAGCCCAACTCACGCGCAATTTTGACCAGATTGCCGGT
>JARGOW010000513.1 GCA_029212955.1 Planctomycetota bacterium
CCATGTGATCAGGGCCAGACCCACCGAGATCACGGCCAGGAAGAACATGCCACCGGTCAGGTCATCGCGCCACACGCCGCCCAAATCTGAGGCGGGGGTCGAGAGCGGCGGACGTTCCACGTAGTACTTCCAAAGGCTACGCATGAGTAGCACGGTGAAGCCGGCGGCCGGCGGTACCAGGTGCAGGGCCAACTCCACATTGGCTAGCCAGGAAATCAGAACGGTCAAACCCAGGTACAGGGGTAAAACGATGCGAATGGCCACGGCTTTGCGCGCGCCTTCGGCTTCGTTTTGGGGGTGCAGGGGCGCCGTGTCCAACAGCGTGCGGGCGTCGGGATGCGCGGTCGTTGGCACGAACAGCAGCAGGATAGGCAGGTAGGTGAGCGGGGCGAAACACAGGATGGCGAGCAGCCCCTGCCCCTGTTGCGTGTCGGAGTCCGCGCCTAGGAATAGGAAGGCGAGGGGGATGGCCATGAGCGGATAGGTGCGCAGGGCAAAGTCCTTTTCCGCGGGTAAGCCCTCGAAGATCCAATCAAAGATGGCACGTTCCTTGGGCCGAACCCAAATGGCTTTGGCCAAGGCGCGCAGGGGTTTCAGCGCGGTGCCCACCAGGGATTGGGTGCCTTGGGCGGCCACGCTGGGCGGGAAAGGGGCCCAGTGCAAAATGGCGGCGCTCAGCCCAATGAAGCCCAAGAGCAGGTAAGTCGCCGTTCCCATGGCGTTGGGCGCTAAGGGCGCAGCGAACCAGGTGCTCGGTAGTGCGAGCCATGTACCTGAAGTTTCACTCCAACCGGACAGGATCGAAGCGCGTCCGAGCGTGGTTGCGAATCCGACAAACATGCCGACAAACAGCATGGCCTGCAGCAGAACCAACAGGCCCGATCGCGAGCCCTGGCAAAGTGCGTGCAATAGCAAACCGGTGGCGGTCAAACACGCGGCGAAAAGCACACCAAGCCCTACCAGGGAAATCCTCCAGAGCCAATCCACTTCACCCGGTACGAGCAGGGCGGCGGGAACCGAAACGCTCAAGCTCATAACCGAAACGATCAAGGTGCAGACCAGGATCTTTGACAGTCGAATATCCCGGGGCTGAACGGGCAGGCCTGCGACCCATTCTTCGGCGGGATCCTGGGCGAGCAGGGGGGCCAATTCCCCCAGCAGCGAAAGCAGGCTCAAGGCCATCAAGAGCGTGAATGCAAATACCGCGTGCCCGTGGGGGTCCAGGTCGCCGCGCACCACAAGGAGCAGGGCCGAGGAGACCATGGCCTGGAAAAGTAGGGGCGCGATCGGCAGGCTTCCGCCGCCTTCACCGAACCACTCGCCTTGAAGGCGTGCCTTGGCCAAACTCCAGATTCTGCGGGTCATGCCCATGCTCTTTGTGCTTTGCATAACGTTGGCGAGATATTCGCCCACTACGGTACAACACCCGGGCTGGCACCTGCTACCTTTCCGCCCATGCATGTGACGTTTCAAGGCCCCGCCGGGGCGCTAGAAGGGCTCCTTTGGGAGCCCAAGGATCAAGCCCCGACGGCAGCCGTGGTGGTCTGCCACCCCCACCCAAAGCCGCCCCCTCCGACCCTGGGCGGTACCATGCGCAACAACGTGGTGCATCGAGCCGCGGGTGGATTCCAGGACGCGAACCTGGCCGTGCTTCGGTTTAACTTCCGTAGTGTGGGTTTGAGCGAAGGTGTACACGACGGTGAGGGAGCCGAAGACGGGGACCTGGTCGCCGCCTTGGACTTTATGGCCGACCGCTATCCCGACTTGGAATTGTGGGGCGCAGGCTTTTCTTTTGGCTCCCGTACCGTGGCTAGCGTGGCGCGCACGGAATCCCGCATGAAGCGCATTTGCCTGATCGCATTCCCCGTCGCCATTTACGACCTGGAATTCGCAAAGGACATTCAACAGCCGGGCATGGCCTTGATGGCCGAGCTCGATGGCTTCGGCACTTTGGCTCGCTTCGAATCGGAGTTGCCCGAATTGGCGGAGCGCTTGGATATGCAGGAAGTCGAAGGCGCTGACCACTTTTTCAAAGGCCAACTGAACATTGTCCGCGAACGAATCGCAGAATGGGCTCGCAAGAGCCTGCAAGAGGGCTAACAGCCTGATGAAACCACAGGCGCGTATCCCCCACGCCGGAGACTTCCACCATGAGTGACCCCAAGCACACCGAGCAGAACATCCAGGATTCCGAGGCCGTTTTCCCCGAGCACAAGGCGCCTTCGATTCGCCGCGTAATGATGCCCAAGGATACCAACGCGGTGGGCACCATCTTCGGTGGAACGATTCTGGCCGAGATTGACTTGGCGGCAGCCACGGAAGCTCACAAGTCCCACGCGGGCATGGTCGTCACGGTTTCCATGGACAAGATTGACTTCAAAGCGCCCGTTTACGTGGGCGATTTGGTGTCGTTCTTCACGCGCACCTCACGGGTGGGTCGCTCCTCGATCACCGTGCACGTTTCGGTTTGGGCCCAGCGTCGTTTTGGCGGTGGGGCCCACGCATACGTGACCGAAGCCCAAGTGACCATGGTGGCGGTCGACACCAACTTCCACCCGATCCCGGTGGACAGCCTTTCCAAGTAGCATGGATCTTTCCTTTCGCTTCGATGGATGGTTCAAGGCCTTGCCTGAATCGCCCCTGGACGGGGGGTGTATCCAGAGATTGGTGCAAAGGCCCGCGGGTGGCGGTGTTGGGGCGCGATTGACACCGGAGCGCATCCGCGTGGAGGTGGGCAAGGGCGTGATTGGGGATCGACGTAGCCAGAACGAGGAATCGTCCGAGGGTGAAGTCAGCCTGATCAACGTCCATGTATTGCGCGCTGTGGCCAACGACGAAGATCACATGCCCATGTCGGGCGACAACCTCCAGGTGGACCTAAACCTCAGCGAGGCCAACCTGCCCGCGGGTTCCCATCTGCATGTGGGGACGGCGATTCTGAAAGTATCCGCCCAGCCCCACGTACCTTGCGGGCTCTTTATCGAACGCTTTGGTTTGAAGAACACCAAGCGCGTGGCGCGGGCGAGTCGTACGGGCAAGCGCGGGCGAGGGGTGCTATGTACCGTGGCGCAGTCAGGCGAGATTGCCCTTGGCGACGCCATCCGCGTTGTTCGCTAAAGTGCCGCCAACGGACCCGTTTGGGCCCTTTTAGCGTAAATCGCCCAGGAGCTCTTTGGCCCGTTGGGCGGGGTCGTCCGAATGCGACAGCTTGAGGAACACCTGCTCCAAGGTTCCCGAAGAACCCGCTTGGCCGCGCAAGGCATCCAGTGTGCCCTGGCCAACGATCTCCCCGCGGTCGATGATGACCATGCGATCGCAAACGCGTTCGACCACGTC
>JARGOW010000514.1 GCA_029212955.1 Planctomycetota bacterium
GAGTTGGGCGTTCTCAACGCCCTCGTGGAGGAGGAGCGCTACGGGTACGACCTGGTGAAATCCCTGGTGGCTTGGTCGGGGTTGGACATCACGGAGGGGACCATCTATCCCCTACTTTCGAGGCTGCGCAAGCAAGGCCTGGTGGAAACCCGCTTGGTGGAATCCAGCGGTGGACCCGCCCGCAAGTACTACGCCCTCACGTCCGAGGGCCGGCTCGTGACCGTGCAAATGAACGAACGCTTCGAAGCCCTGGTGGCCGGAGTTCGCGCCCTCGGGCGCAAGGAAGATCCCGCATGATGAATTGGAGTGACGAGGCTCGCAACGAGCTCGAACGTTTCCTGGTCGCCGAGCGGGCATGGCTCGCACAAGACCCGACGGCCGGCGATGTGGATCATGAAGAAGTCATCGCGGACCTGCGCGCCCACGTGCGCGAAGAGTTGGCCGTTCAAGGTGAGGCCCGGATCGAACTCGGCTCCCTGCACGTTGTCCTGCAACGATTGCGGCCGGGATTCGGCACCGCGGAAGAACCCAAACCCGTCGTGCCTGCGGCAACTCCGGCCAAGTCCGAGCCCACGACACCCTCCCAGGTCTATGGGGTGTCGCCTTTCTCCTTTAGCCACTACTTGGTATGCGGGGTGATGCTTCCAGCCCTCGCCCTCTTCCTCGAATGGAGCGGCCAGATGCTCGGGGACGGGACCTTCCTGGATCCGATCCCCACCCCCACCAACATCTTCTTGATCGCGCTCGTACCGGTCATGAATTTGTTAATTCTGGTACGGGATCGTAGCAAACTGGGGCCGATCACAATGGGCTTTGCCGGGGCTGCCCTCGCGACCACCGTGCTCTATTCGATCCTGTTCCTGCCGCTCATCCCACTCGGTGTGATTGCGATCGTTTTCATGGGCATTGGATTTCTGATTCTCTCCCCCCTTCTATCCATGTTCGTGACCTGGCGGTTGGTCAAACGCTGCCAAACGGAAGGGGCTGCACGGGGCGCTTTGGTGGGAGGCATACTGGCCGTGCTATTACTAGTCGGTAATGTCATCCCCGCGCTGACGACCAACTACGGTGCCCAATTGGCCACGGATACGGACCCTGCGATACGCGCACGGGGCATCGGCCTGCTGCGCAACATCGGCAGCGACGATCTGCTTCTGCGATACTGCTACGGCGCCGGCAACGACCCGGATGGCATGTTCGAATTCGCCAGCGCATTCCTCGCGGATCCGCCCTCGGAAACCGATGCCAGGGAACTGTACTACCTGGTGACGGGCACCCCATTCAATTCGGTGGATCCTCCCAAGAGCGTCCTTTCCGAACTGCGGAATCGCGGATGGGATGCCGATGCATGGGCCCGACGCAACGAGGAGGATCGCGCCCGAGGAGGCAGCGAAGTGTCGATTCGAGCGGAGGGCCTGTCCCTCCAAGAATCGCGCCTCGACGCGCAGATCGAAACCGAAGCCGCACTCTATTACCTGGAGTGGGAGCTCGAATTCAGAAACCGATCCGATGAGGCCAAAGAAGCCCGCGCCCAGGTTCAATTGCCCCCGGGTAGCTACGTGTCGCGGCTGACTCTTTGGGTGAATGGCGAAGAGCGGGAGGCCGCCTTCGCGGAAACAGGCAAGGTCCGCCAAGCCTACAGGGATGTGGCCGTGATCCAGCGCCGCGACCCGGTCCTGGTCACGCACTCCGGCACGGACCAGGTCATGGTCCAGTGCTTTCCCGTGCCCGCCCACGGCACCCTACGCACGAGAATCGGGATCACGGCGCCCCTGTACCTGGTCCCCGGGCTCGACAGAACTGAAGCCACGCTCAGCCTGCCGCGCTTTCTCGAACGCAACTTTGACTTGGACGGGGATCTAGCCCACGAGATTTGGTTGCAGGGGCGTGGAGAATACCTGGACTTGCCCCAGGGACTCGTCGCAGCGAACCCCACAGGTGGCCAAAACCTGGCCCGCGGTTCGCTCACCCCCTCCGGCCTGGACGAACAGTCCAGCGCCGTGCGCATCTCCCTAGACCATTTTGCCCCCCAGGCATGGACCGTCGAAGGGAGCCCCGAATCCGATGGGGCGATCCTACAAACCCTCGATTCGGTGGCCTCCGAAAGGATCTCACGGTTGATTCTGGTTCTCGACGGGGGCGCTGGATTGCAAGCTTCCGCCGATGCACTGGCCACAGCCCTGGAACAGATCCCCGATGGCATTGAGCTCGGACTGATCATCGCAGGCGGATCCCCCACCGATCTGCGCAACCCGAAAGCCCAATCGCCTTCCCGGCTCAAGGCCCTCCGAAAGGAACTCGCACGCCACGACTTCGAGGGTGGAATCAACGCCGCTCCCTCCCTTGTGGTGGCATTCGATCTGGCACAAGCCGAGGCGGGTGGTGCCGTGGTTTGGGTGCACGGGGTTCAACCGGTGACCTTTTCGGGGGTCGCGGGCCTGGAGCAACGGCTCGGACGCAGCATGGATGCGACGCGCATTCATACCTTGGCTGGCGCCCCGGGCATCAACCGTATCGTCGCGGAATATGGGCACTACGATGCGCTGGTTACGGAGCCGCGAACCGGCCCCCTGGTCGACGATCTGGTGAGGTTGCTCAAGGAGCTCACTTCGGACAGCACACGACTGGAAGCCGTACGCAAGCGCATCCCCCTCGTGGACTTGCCCAGCAAAGCCCACGCCACCTCCAAACACCTGGCGCGGCTGTGGGCCGGGGACCTTGCCAGCGTGCAACAGGGCACTCGAAACGCCGCAACTAGGGAGGCCGGGGTGGCGCTGGCCCTTCGCTACAACCTGGTCACCCCGCGCACCGGCGCGGTGGTTCTGGAAACCAAAGCACAGTTCGATCGGCACGGCCTCAAACCCGTCTCCGTGGATGAGGTGCCCAGCGTGCCCGAACCCGAGATGATCGCCCTCTTGATCCTTTCGGCGGCCTTGCTCAGTATTGTCTTCTTGCGCGGGAGGATCGGCGCGTGAAGCTTGCCCACCCTCGATTGGGCCCCGCCGGGAACGGGCCCTTGGACACGCCTCGGGCCAAGGCCACGGGTGAATCGATCCAACGGCACGCCGGCCCCATCGACGCCCTGTCCGTGTGGATTCCCGGTCTCGTACTGATTTGCCATTGGCAGGTGGTCCATGGCTATGCCTTGCAGGTGCGCCACGTTTCCACCCAGCGCTGGGAATTGGTCGCCCTGGGTCTAGCAGGGTTGCTGGTCGTTCTTCTGCGCCGGCCAAGGGTGACAATGGGGCGCCGCTTCCTTCCAGCAACGCTTGTCATTCTCCTGCAGGTGGCTCTATTCCCCTGGACCCCGGCGGAAGTACGCGGGGCC
>JARGOW010000515.1 GCA_029212955.1 Planctomycetota bacterium
TGCCGCCCGTAGGTGGCAGGGGGTCTGACGCTGTATCTGGCTACTCACGAACCTCGATCGTGGCCCCATCCTCTACCAACTCGCTGGGGTAAAGCACCACCCGGTCACCCGCACTGAGCCCATCCAGCACTTCGGCCTGGAGCCCGTTGCGGTGGCCTAGATCCACGGTCCGTTTCTCCGCCAGGCCCTCAATGGCCACGAACACGGCCCAGACTTCCCCGTCCCGGAAGAGGGCCCCCGTGGGCACGATGGTCACCTTGCGCCGGTTCCATGTGACGATGCGCAGTTCAGCACGGTAGCCGTCCTGGAGTTGGGGCCAGCCCTTTTCCAGGTCGGCCGGGTCCACGACCACGTTGATGCGCTGCTCCTCCACTCCCAAGGCGGATACCTTGGTGAAAGCGCTGGGTTCCACCAATCGCACGGTGCCCTCCAGGATGGTTTCATCCCCGTCTACGGATTCCCCGCCCCAGCCCTCGATCAGGACCTGCATGCCGGGGCGAATCTTGACCGCATCCTGGGATAGGAAGTCGGCCACCAATTCCAGGGAGGTGGTGTCGCCCACTTCCATGATCGGGGTGCCGGCCATCACCGCGCGGGCGCTCTCTTCGAAGACACGGGTGACCTGGCCGGTCATGGGGGAGAGCACGGGCAGGCGCTGGATGGAGTCGGCGGGTTCACCGGAGCTGAGGGCGTGGCGGGCGATTTGCACCTCCAATTCGGCGGCCTGTTCCTGGAAGCGCGCCGTGTTCAATTCCTCGGATGCGAAGCGTTCGTCGCGCTTGGCCAGGTCGAAGTCCTGCTGGGCTTCGAAGCCCCCGGCTTCCAGGGTCTCCCGCCGCTTCAAGGTGGCCTGGGCATAGGTCAGCTGGGCCTCGGCCTTGGCCACCCGGGCCGCGGCGGCCCGGTGGGAGGCGGTGGCTGCTTCGACCCGGGACTCAGCTTGGGCCCGGCTGCGCGCGTCCAGGGGCCGCGGCGCCAGGGGCTCAAACTCGAAGAGCAGGGTTTCATCGAAGTCCACGCTGGCGCCGGCCTTCAAGGTGGGCCGGATGAGCCGCCCATCGGTGGGCGCGGAAACCGTGTAGCGCTGGCGCATGCGCGTATGGCCGTCGTCATCCAAGCTCACGAGCAGGGGGCCGGATTCGATGGTAGCCACGTCGACCAGGGTCGGAGTGTCCTGGAAGGCACGCATGAGAAACACCACGAGGGCCAAGGCCAAGGCTGCCCATAGGATGAGTTTGATCGGTTTTTTCATGGCGATGTCATTGGCATGGGAAACGGTGGAGGCGGGTCAATCCCGGGTCTTCAGGACTTCCACGATGTCGAAGCGATCGAGGGTGCGCCACGCACTCCAACCGGAGACCGTGGCGGCGGTGAGCACCACCCCGGTCGCCAGGGCGTAGGTGGCGGAGGTCACAACCAGGGGCAGTCGGAATTGTTCGGTGTCGTAACCGGGGCTGCGCACGAGGATCGAGGACAACCCGTATCCCACCAGCAAGCCGATGGGGATGGCGACCAGGGTCACCACGGCCAACTCCCCGATAAGGATGGCGGAGACCTCGGAGCGGCGGAATCCCAGGACGCGCAAGGTGGCCAGTTCACGGGCCCGGTCCGCCAGGGAAATGCGCGCGGTGTTGTGCAGAACAGCGAAGGCCAGCACGATCGAAAAAGCCACGCTGAAGAACACAAACGTGCCCATGTTGTCGTCGAGCATCTTACGCATTTGGCGTAGCACCGTGTCCCGCGAGGTCACGCCCGCGATCATAGGCGTGCGTTTGACCGCCGCGTGCAGGGGCCCCAGTTGACTGTCGTCGATCAGGAGCCGGGCCCCGTTCAAGGTTTCGGTTTGCCCCAGCAGTTCGGACACGGCGGGCAAACTCATGTAGGCGGACATGCCGATGAAGGTCTCGATGACCTGGGCCACTTGAACCCTGCGAACCCGGCGGTCGCCCTCCAGGATTTTGACCTGGATCCAATCCCCGGCGGACACATTCAGAACTTCGGCCAGCTTGCGCGCCATGACCAGCCCGTGCTTGGGAAGGCTCAGCCGCCGCAGGTCCTGGTCCAGGATGCTGATGAGTTGGGCGTCGGTGGGGATGCCTTCGATGGAGATCTTTTTGGTCCGCCGGCCCGCGCTCATTTGCACGGGGACGCTGCGATAGGGTTCGGCGTGCACCACGCCGGGCAGGTGCTCCAATTCGGCCAGCACCGCTGTGGAGCGGGGCTCCACCAGGGTCAGCTGCACGTCCTCGCGCTGGATCAAGCCGAACTGCACGTGGCTCATGTGAACCATGGAATCCATGGTGAAGGCCATGACCACCGTGAGCGAAGTGGCCATCACCACGCCGGTGACCGAGAACAGGGTGCGCATGGGTTTGCGTTCCAGTTCGCGCAGCACGATGCGCGGGGCGGTGGGCAGGTGCTTAGCCAAACCCAAACGCTCGGCCAGGGTGCGCTTGTAGACCGGGGGGGCCTCGGGGCGCATGGCCTCCGCCGGGGGAATCTTGACCGTGCGCCGGATGGCACCAAAGGCTCCGATGGCGGCGCCCAGGGCGCTCACACCCAATGCGATGAGCGGTTTTTGCATGCCCATACCGAAGGACAATTCGGGGAACCGATAGTAGATCCCGTACATTTGCGTCAGGGACGATCCCAGCCAATAGCCAAGGCAGCAACCCAGAATCCAACCGGCCAAGAGCACCACCGCCAGCATCTTGGCGTAGTGCAAACCCACCTCCCAATCCCGGTAGCCGAAGGCCTTGAGCGCGGCGATGTCCCCGCGTTGGGCGGCGATCAATCGACCGAATACCACGTTCAGCAGGAAGGCCGCCACGGCCAGGAACAGGGACGGCACCATGATCGAAAAGGCCTGGAGCTGGGTCAGCTCGTTTTGCAGGAAGAAGGCTGAAAGTTGGTCCAGGCGCTTGATGGCGCCAAGCCCGCCGTAGGGGGCCAGCACCCGGTCCGTGCGCTCGATCACATCCTGGACCTGGGCGGTGGGGGCCAACCGCAGGGACACGTCGTTGAAGGCGCCGCGCATGTCGAAGGCCGACGCCAGGGCCTCCCGCCGAATCCAAAACACGCCGAAACGCCTGTCGTCGGGCAGGATGGCGCCGGGGGCCAGGGTGTAGGTGTACTCCGGCGATAGCGCCACGCCCACGATGGTGAGCGGCACATGCCTGCCGTTGATGAGCGCGGCGATCTCGGTACCCAGGGGATAATCGTGGGCTTCCATGAAGGCCGAGTTGGCCAGCACCTCGTAGCGCCGATCCGGGTCGGGGAAGCGTCCCTGGCTCAACCAAAGATCGTTCACCGTGGGGCGTCCG
>JARGOW010000002.1:0-11028 GCA_029212955.1 Planctomycetota bacterium
TACGGCCAGGTTCACACCGACGGAGAAGTTTGGATGGGTGCTGCATGGAAGATCCGCGAGGAGCTCAACTTGTCCCTCGGCAACGCTATGGGTGACATGACCGCTGACCTGATCTTCCTCGGCTGGATGAACTCCTACAACCAGACGGGTATCCGCTCGATCATCGAGACCCAATGGCTGACCTTGGACGACGACGATGGCAACATCAACAACGGAACGCCCAACTACCAGGCCATCAACAACGGCTTCGAGACCCAGGGTTTCCCGGGCTTCGATCTGTCCTTCGTTGATTTCACCAACCACGTGGCCCTTACGGACACGCAGGATGAGACCGGCCCCTACAACGCTCAGGTGGACATGGTCGCCCTGTTCAACCCGCCCGTGAGCAGCGGCACCACTTTCTACCGTGTGGACGGTGGCGCTTGGAACTCCGTGGCCATGATCAACTCCGCAGGCAACACCTGGAATGGTGCTATCCCCGGAATCCCCTCCCCCGCAACCGTTGAGTACTACTTCGAAGGTTCGGATAACGGTGGCAACGCTTCCGAGTTCCCCCTCGGTGGCGCATCCAACGCACTTTCCTTCCGCATCGGAACCATTACCTCCTTCCTGTTCAACGACTTTGAAGGCGGCGGCAACGATGGTTGGACCAGCGGTGCTGCTAGCGATACGGCAACGACCGGTATCTGGACCCGCGGCAACCCCGTCGGCACGGACGCCCAACCCGAAGATGACCACACCAACCCCGGCAGCAACTGCTGGTTCACCGGTCAAGGTACTGTGGGTGGTTCGCTCGGTGCCAATGATGTGGACGGCGGCGAAACTACGCTGCTGAGCCCCGTCTTTGACGCTGCTGGCCTCGACAACGCTGAAGTCAGCTACTGGTTGTGGTACCACAACAGTGCGGGCGCTACGCCCAACGCTGACGTCTTCACGGTTTCCCTGTCCAACGACGGTGGTTCCTCCTGGGCTGTTCTCGACAACGTTGGACCGGCGACGCCGGACTCCAACGGTGGCTGGATCAAGCACACGTTCAACCTGAACAACGCTATGAGCCTGACCAACAACATGCGGTTGCGCTTTGTCGCTTCTGACCTTGGTTCCGGTTCCATCGTGGAAGCTGCCCTGGACGACATCGAAGGTGTCAACCTTGGCGCGGTCAACGCGGACATTGGTACGGCTTACTGCACTTCGCCTGTTCCGAACTCCTCGTTCTTCTCCGCGCAGATTTCCGCCTTCGGAAACAGCATGGCGAGCATGAACAACGTGACCTTGAACGCCATCTTGATGCCCACCAACCAGTTCGGAATCTTCCTGAACGGTACGGATCAAGGTTCGGTGACTCCGGCTGGATCGCAGGGTCTCCTGTGTGTTGCCGGCGCCCTTGGCCGCTACAACCGCGCTGGTGAGATCTTCTTCACCGGCGGTGCAGGAACGGGTTCCTTGACCCTGGACTTGGACGACACGCCTTCCAACATGGGCCCGGTGTCCATCACGGCTGGCGAGACCTACAACTTCCAGGCTTGGTTCCGCGACGACAACCCGAACTCCACTTCGAACTTCTCGAGCGCCGTCTCGATTACGTTCCAGTAGGCTTCGAAGTCTGAGCAAGAAATAGGAGGGGCGCTGCCAGCATTGACAGCGCCCCTCCTTTATTGTTCCCAGCGCAATGCCGGTCGGGGTGGCCCTTGGATGCCTAGTAGGCTTTCTGGACTTGGACGCCTTTGCGCTCGGCCTGGATTTCCTGGTCTAGGGTTTGGGCACGGTTGTCAAAGTTGACCCCGTTCATCCTGTTCACGTTGGAGAAGAAGAATGCTTGGTCCGGGTTGGCGGTTTGCATGCCCGAGTCCTTGTTCCTGCGCCGTTCCAGGGAAAGGCTCTGGGTGCCGCGATGGAATGCGTAGTGGTTGTGGCCCATTCGGGCAATGATGGTGGCCTTGCCCCGGACGGAATCAGCGGAGAATAGACCTCGGAGGTCCGTCTTGCCGATGGAGAACTCTCCGTCATCGCTGCCTAGGACGCGAACGTCCACATCCTTAAGGAACGCATCATCCTTGTGGCTGGAAACCTGGACCCGTACTTGACCGTTTGTGAATTCATCCACATCAAGTTCGATGTCGCTGATGAGTACAAGCGAGGAAGCATGCAAGGAGCCGCCACGCAGAATGACCAGGTACGCACCCGGCTCCGTCAGAGGAAGCGTGGTTTGAAGTTCCTGGCTCCGGAGCGACGCGCCCGAGGGGAGATCGAGGGCTCCCCGATACTTGGGAGAGACCCCGGCCAGGTTGACTTGGGTGACCCGGCTCAGGTCCTTTTCACGCAGATACAAGGTCATGAGATCCACGGGGTAGACCAACATCTCCGCCTGCTCCACATTCCGGTGGGTGAGCGTGAATTGCACGGTTTCCCCGGGGTGGACCCGCAGGACCTCTTCCTCGAAGTCGAGTTCCTGGTCGAGCATGGATCCCAGGGCCAGCGCTGCATCGGGGTAAATTTCTTCGACCTCGCGGTAGAAGCGCGTGGCAGGCTCCACGTCCTTTCGAGCGTGGTAAATCTGAGCCATGATGTACTTGGCCAGGCTGCGGTTGGGCGAAATCATGGTAGAGCCGTTGGCTTGCGTGTATTTCGCATTCGAGATTTCCTCGAGTTCCACCAGGGCTGAATCGTCCTGACCCAGATACCACGAGGATACAGCGCCGCTGTAGCGGAAGGCGTCCTGGTACACCGGCTCTTCATGGAGCGGCGCCATTTCAGAGCAAAGCGATGCGGACGCTTTGTGATCTTCCAAATCGAAATACGCGGAGACCAGGTTCAAAGCCGCGTCCGCGCTAAGCGGCGAGCCGGGATTGAGGGCTAGGAAGCGCCGCAAGCGCTGGATGCCCATGCCTGTTAGGGCGGCCCGGTCGGCACCCGCGTTGCGCAGGTCCTTGCGATCATGGGCGCTAGGCGCTGCGCGCAGGACGCGGTCCGCCAGGGTGAGGTCCGTTTCAACCACAAGGGGAAGGTTGGGGTATTCACCGATGAGCTGATCCAGAAGCCGGGTGGCCATCAACCAATGGTTTTGCTGATCGAGCAGGCCAACGATTTGCAGGTCCTTGCCGAAAGACTCATTCAGCGTGGCGCGGAAAATGAGCATGGCGCGTTCGTGTTCGCCGAGTTCCGCATAGGCCGCTCCGATTTGGAGAACCTTTTCAATGGGGACAAACAGGTCCGGTTCCCGCTGCTTGACGATCTCGAAGTAGCGAACGATTTCACTCGGATCGCCGCCATCCACGCTGGCGAAGAGCAGCAAGCGCGCCACGTCTTTGAGGGATTGCGGACGAAGCTTGTTTTCAAATTCGTCGAGCAGGGGAAGCAGGTAACTACGGGCTTCCGCGTACTTTTCGTCTTGGAAGAGGGCGCGACCCAGGGCGAGGCTTTCGTCGGGGGTCATGCGATAACCGTCGGTGCTGGCGGTGCCTTCCGGCAGGAGGGTCACATCCGCAACGTCCGAGGTGGCCCACAATTCCGGGGGATACGCGCTGCGAAGGAGCACGCGGGCGGCGGGGAAAACGCCGGGATATGCGGCGACCAGATTGACACGGAAAGTGCGACCCGAACGGCGTTCGTCCATGGGGCCCAGGGGGAAGATCATGGAGTTTCCTACCAGCCGGTAGGGCCGATTTCCGGGCCTGCGGGAGTCGTGGATTTCCAATCCGGAAGGGATGGGTACCTCCATTTCCAGATACTCGACGCGGCCGTCGAGAACAAGATTCCTTGTGCGATGACGGCGCGCCTGAATCTCTAGCTGAACGACCTCGCCCGCTTCGATTTGTTTGCGTTGGTTGTACCAGGGCCTCACACCTCGCACAGCGCTGAATCCTGCGGACAGTTGCTGACCCTCGTAGCGCGCGGGTTTGGTCAGGAACATGCGCGACTTCACAAGGAAGTTGACCTGATCCGCTTGCGGAGTTTCCGTGGAATGACCTTTCAGGATCGCGGTGTATTGGGGGATTACATTTCCGGACAGGGTCAGGTCCACTGTGACTTTGGAATCGCGCGATCCCGGCGCGGCATCGGGTAAGTCGTAGCGCAGAACATTGGTGCGCTTCTGGCTGCTGGAGTTCAATGCCACGCGTCGTGAACCTTGGCCGATCACGTGTACGGCTACGAAGCCATTGGCTTGGCCGGGTAGGCGTTGCAAGCCTTGGCGAGCGAGGGCTGAGACTGCGAAGCCCCGGGCCCGCGGATTGGGCCACGGACGTCGTGCGGAGAGGAATTCGCAGGCCTTTTTGGATTCCTTTGCTGGGCGCGACACGGCCTGCTGGGCCAGGGCGACGAGCGCGGTGGTCTCGACCTGCGAGGTCACCCAGGACGCATGAAGGGTCGGTTTCCAATAGGATCGGCCGGCCGTGGTTTCCGCTGCGCTTTCGATTTCGGTGACAACCTCCGAAGCCATGGGAACCCGATCTGCAGCCGCTAAGGCTAGGGCTAGGTGAGCCTTGCTAGCCGTGGACATCTGCGCGCGGGACCGATACAGACGGTTGAGGGCTGCGAAGTCCCCCTGACCCATGGAGGCCAACGCGTATTGCAGATGGGTGCGCATTTCGATGTCCGTGTTGGAGGCATCGCGTAGGAACCCACGCAATTGCTCGGCCATGCGCTTCGCGGTGCGATCGTCAACAGACCACCCGAGCGTGGCCGCCTGCGAAAGCGCCTGGGCCACGTGGGCGCTGCTATGCGCGTCCGCCTCCGAGTCCATACCACCCCAGGACCAACCTCCTCCACCTAGTTGGCTGGAGGCCAGGGAAGAGACCAGGCCTTGGATCCTGTCCTGCAGGTCGCCAAAGGCCGGGTGCCCCGACTGCCCCTGCATGACCGAGTACACCGAGCATGCCGCCATCAGATCCGATGCTTGCTGCACGGGTCCGCCATTCCATCGACAGGTGGTCGGGAACAACTGCTGGCCTAGGGCTTGGCTTATCAGGTCATCCTCCAGGGTGACACCGAAGTGCAACTCAAGGGTTCGCCCGGTGGCGGCCAATTCCATGTTGAGTTGGGTTTGGTCCACCAGGGATCCACTGCGACTTACAATCTTTTTCCAACCTTGGGCCTGGACGGTAATCCCCCGTGTGGCGCCGGCTTCCAGTCTTTTGGAGTCACGCTCCACCACCGCGACCGCGGTGACTTGGACTTCTTGGGGGCCCGTGAGTGCGTGGAGCAACGGGAAGGTGTGCTCCACAATGGCGTTGGCGCCCAGCTCCAATTGCGCCTTCAAGATTGTGGGTCCGGAAAGGGTGAGTACGTGCAATTCAAGATCTACCGTGCCAGGTTGCATGGCGAGGTCGTGGACTTTGACCTTGATCTGCGGGCGGTCACCGGCGCTCAAGAGCGGCGGAAGAAGCAGCTCCACGAAGAAGTCACTCTTGGTGGTGACGTGCGAAGTGGCGCTTGCGAACCGGTTGCCGTCGGCGACACCATGGGCGGTGAGACGCCAGCGGGTGGAGCGGTTGGGCCAGGATGCGTCGATCACACCGATGCCATTGGCATCGGTGGCAAGCTGTGCGATCCAGAGTGCAGTGGGGGACTCGGGCGGGCCGCCGGTTCCGTCATCCATACTGCTGCCGCCGTTTGCTTTCAGGTTCCTTCGGCCGCCGCTGCGGCCTCCGAATTTGCCGCCAGCACCTCCGCCGATACCTATCATCTCATTGAAGCGCTCCATTTCTTCGGATTCCTCTTCGGGCTCACCGACGCTCATGGCCCAGTCATCGCGTCCGGTTGCGACAGCGGCCGGAGCTTTGAGCAGTCGCTTGCGATCCGCTTTCCACTTGTTCTCTCGCTTGACCCGCTTGGCTTCATCGAGGAGTCCTTGCGCGATGGCTTGGGTGGAGCCCACGTAGGAAAACTGACAGGTGGTGCGCGTGGAAATGCTCGGGAATGAGCGGCCGGGGTGGGCGAAGTGTTGGGCCAAGTTCAACCCGCGTTGGGGGTAGAGTTGGAATAGGGCTTCTTCCACGGCGGCCACGGAAAACTCCCCTTGGATTGGCTGTCCTGAACCATCGGTGGCGCGCAGGGTGATCCGTGAACTCGCAGCCGGAGTGGCGGTTTCCGCCTCGGGAATGATCTCCAGGTTGAGTTTGGATTGAACGCTGAAGCGTGCGTTGGCCTCGTGGAATCGATTCCCATCCATGTACGCCAGGCCCACATTCAGGGTCGGTACGTGGGCGAGTTTGGACTCGAATTGCAATTCGGAGGTTCCCTCGGGCAGATGCACCAAGCGGTACTCCAAGACGCGATCGGTTTCCACGGTCATGAGCGCCAGGCCTGCGGCGGAGCGGTTGACGGCTTTCATGGAACCGGTTTGACCAAGGTCCAACAGGTTGTTGCTCGTCAGTAGGCGAAGTTTGGTCACGTCATCGGTGCCGGAAATTTTCAAACTGGTCCGCGATTCGATGCGTTGATCGAATTGGTCGCGACCCTGAACGGCGATCACAATGTCGCCGCCCTTCGCGACCTCGATCGGCACGGAAACTCTTCCAGTGGCTGCATCGGTTTTGATTTCCTGTTCGACCTGGAGCTCCTCCTGCCAGCGGCCTTGGGCATGACTGGATTTGCGTAGGACGCGCAGGGTCATGGTTTGACCGGTGGGTTGGCCATCGGGCGTGCGGGTCCAAACAACGACGGGGAAGGTCGTGCCTGCGAGCTCTAAGGACCTCTCGGTTTCAATGGTGGCGCTGTAGCCGGAGACGGCCAATTGCACTTGGGTGGAGCCGTGCACGTTTTCCGTGGGGAGGCTGGCATTTACGGTCAAGAATTGCGCTTCTCCATATTCTTGAGTTTCCAAAACGAATTCGGCCTTGCCTTCCGCATTGGTGCGCTCGCGCTGCTCGCCGTGGCCAGGGATGTGCCAGGTGAGCAGGGTGTTGGCCAGGGGAGCGCCGTATGTGGTGCGCGCTTCGGCTGTGATGGTTACGCTATCTCCGCGCCATGCGAGGCTTTTATCCACCGTGAGCACCACTTCGGCCATAGGCATGCGGAAGCTCTCCACTTCAAAGTGGCAGCGAGTGGTCTGCAGGTCCTTGCCAGTGAAAACCAAGCTCCAGCGCCCGGGGGTGGCGTCGTCGGGGAGCTGGAAGGTGCCGTGAACGGAGCCGCGTTCGGATAGGGCCTTTTCGGCATTCCGGTAGGTGCGGCCAGCGGGACTTGTGAGGGCGACTTTGGACACTACGCTGGAGGCCGAAGTCCATTGGCCCGCATTTGCCTTCAGTGCGATCGCGCGCCAGTGCACCAAACCGCCAGGGCGATAGGCAGGGCGCTCGGAATAAATCACGCTTTTCGACGCCAGTTGCTTGCCCAGGTTTAGGTTTCGATTGTGAAATCCGGTGGAGGCCACATTACCGCCAGACAAAGCTAGTGCATGCAAGTTTTGGCTTTCGAGCCGACCGCCCTTGGGTTGCCAACGGGCCACGCCATCGTCTCCGGTGGTGACAGATACGATTCGGCTGGTGGAGCCCTCATCTACGGCCAACAATACATTCACGTTGGCAGCGGGTGTACCTTTGAGCATGTCTTGCACGAATACGAAGACGTCATGGTTGGAGGCCTTTACCACCATGTCTAGATCCGAGCTGAGGAGCAGCGTCGTCGCGCGCTTTTCTCCGCCGATCACCGACACCACCCAGACGCCGGGCCCCGCGACGGGGACCTCTAGTTGGAATTCCATGGGTGAGTACTGGGAGTACTCGGCAACGGAGTGTGTGAAGTGTTTCTCCGGAGCGATCAAGTCCAAGTCCAGATCCTCCACCCTGGCGTGGGTGCGGTGTTTTCGGAAATAGGACTCGAGGTCGAGGGCGTGCACGTGGACTTCCAGGGATTCGATATTGCGGGTTTGCACCTTTATGCGCGCAGGTTCGTTCGTGCGGGCGGTGCGCTGGGTGACGATGGAAAGGTTGGTGCGGACCATGGCCTCCAGTCGTGATTGGGCCCGTCCGGAATAGGATCCAAAAGTGACCCTGCGATAGGCTTCTACGGCCGCGCCCGCGTCGAGCAGTTTGTCTTCCAGGGTCTGACCGATGTGGAATAGGGACATGCTGGCTGCATCGTTCGTCCCCTGACTGGCGGCGCAGAGTTCCCATTGTGCGATCGCCTTGCGGTACAGGGATTCCGCGTCCGCATCGTTGCCATCCGACTGGGCCTCTTCGATGTAGGTGCTACCAATGGCGAACTGGATGCCCGCAACGGCTTTGTCCAGTGGGTGGCGGGTGAGGTATTGATTGAATCCTTCTCGGGCTTCGTGGGCGATTCCAAACTCGGAATCCAAAATGCTCTGCTGCGCGTTCGACCAGTTCACACCATCGGGATAGCGCCGGGTGTATTCGCCAAAGACTCGAATGGCGTCGTTGAAACGACCGCGTTGCTTGAGCGCGAGTCCCTTGGTGTAGAGTGCCGACCGAAGGAGTCTTTCGTGGGAAGCCCGCAGACTCTCCTGCTTCGCGGGTGCGAGTCCCGAGTATTGTCCGTCGCTGGGGACCATGGCCAAGACGTGCTCCCAGGCGGCTAGCTGCTCGTCGCCGGAGGTATTGCGGGCGATGGATGTGGCTACGGTGATTCTTTCAGCGTAGTCGGGGTAGAGTGCGAGGGTTTTCTCCCAGGCGGAAAGGGCCAGGGGAATCCGTTTGGATGTGAGCCAGGAGTCGCCGAGCTGGTGTTGGGCCTTGGCCATGGAGCGGCGGATGGTACGGGCGAGGGCTTGTTCGGTCCCGCCGGTTTCGAGTTGTTCGGTGCCAGCGCGTAGCAAGTTTTGCAAGACTCGGCGCTGTTGGCGGGCCGATGATCCGAGGCCCGCACATTGGGCCAAGGCCAAGCGTGCTTCCCAATGCTTGGCGATGGTCCGGTCATCCACTAGCTCGAGGTAATTCGAGAACTGGCGAGTGGCTTTGGCGAAGTCTCCAAGTTCCTGATGGCTGCGTCCCATGGCGAATGCGGCATGGGCGCGAACGTCCGGGGTCGCTTGGAGGGCGTAGGCTTTGGAGTAAAGCTCCACCGCTTGGCGATGGCGCGGGCTTGGGGATTCGGGGTCGGTGGGATCCTGGGGAGCGGCCATCAGATCGGCCAGGCCGTTGTAGATGCCGGCCAGTTCCGCCTGGCGATTTTCGGAGAGCAGGTGGGCGGCCGCATCGCGGTAAATGCTCTCGGCCAAGGTGAAGTCTCGGGTTTGTTGGGCGATTTCCGCCCGGCGGTAGGTGCTGCGCAGAATCCAGGGGCTTTTGGGGTACGCGCTCGGGAGTTCCTCAAACTTCGCCCCGGCCTCGGCCCAACGTTCCGCGTTCTGCAGGGCCACACCCTGGTAGAAAGCCCAAAGGTCCGCGGATTCAGGTTCGGCGGTTTGGAGGTCGGTGAGCAACTCCAGTGCCTTTTCGGTTTCCCCTGAGGTGATGGCCTTACGCACACTTTCGGGCGGCGCGGGCAAGGAAGGGTTGCTGGGAGCATCCTTGGTGGTGAAGCCGGCGGTGGCCCAGCCTCCCATGCCCATCAGGCACAGGACCGCCAAGAGGGGGAGCCAACGCGCCTGGTTTCTGGTTCCTGCGGTGGAGAGAGATGCGGAAAAGTGGTGGGGGGAGCTCGTACTTTTCATGGTGATCTTGGCGGGGGGCCAGAATTCGTTTCGAAGCGTGCGAAAGGCGCGTAAAAGTCCAACGCAGGCAGGGCCAGATGGGTTGAGGAAAAGCCCGGAAACGCTCCCTATGTATCGGCTCAAAGTGCGCTGGGGTTGGGCTCCTGGGCCCCAGAGGGGGCTTGGGCATTCCTATATCTAGTAACGGGGCCCTCAGAGCGCGGGTTGGGCGCATTTGCCGATTCCTGGGCTTTGTAGCGCGGCTGGATAGAATCCTTACATGTACAACTCGATTCGAACCCTGTGCGCCGTGGCGTGCATCGCGGGTCTGGGTGGGAGCGCTTCCGCTGCGCCTGCCTGGCAAGACACCGGAATGGACGCTTCCAGCGCGACATTCCAGGAACTTCCACCCAACGGCTACGCAACTCCACAGCAGATGGCGTTGGAGCTCCGGGAACTGGCTGGGGATTCGTCCCGCATGTCCGTCCAGGCCATTGGGAAGACCCATTTGGGCACGGCCTTGTCCATGGTCACACTGTCCGATGGGTCGATGGGTCAAACACGCCCGGAGATCTTGATCGTGGCCAACTTGGAGGGGGATCGACCCGTGGCCAGCGAGGTGGCCATGGGGCTCATTCGCCACCTAGCTCGTGGGGGATCGCCCCTGCTTGAGGTGGCCAGGGTCCATGTGCTTCCCATGGCCAACCCCGATGGAGCGACCCACGCGTTGGCGGGAGGATTGCCCTGGCGCGGGGCGTCGGTGGACGAGGACCGTGATGGGCGCGCCGATGAGGATGGGCCCACGGACTTGGATGGGGATGGCAAGCTGCTATGGCTGCGAGTTCCTTCTGCGGCGGGGGATTGGCATGCTTCGCCGACGGATCCCCGATGTTCGGTCAAAGCCAAGGATGTTCGTGAGTATGCGGGGGCCTTTCATTTGCGCCGCGAAGGTCTGGATTCCGATGGGGACCGTGAATTCAGTGAGGATGGCGCTGGTGGCATCGAGGTCGATGCAAACTTTGCCCATCGTTGGAAGCAATATGCCCCCAAAGCGGGCCCCTATCCGCTGAGCGAGCCCGAGAGTCGGGCCCTGGTGGACTTCATGATCTCCCATCCCCGCATCGCTTGCGTACTGGTGTTGGACGACGAGGACAATCTTTCGAAAACGCCCAAGGGCAGCGACAAGGTGAAAATTGATTCGACAGACCCCATGGAAGCGGACGCCGGATTGATCGCCATGCTCGCCAAGCGATTGAAGCCGGAGAAGAAATCCACAAAGGACTCTGAGCCCGTGGAGGAACCGGTTGAAATCGGATCTTCACCGATCTTGTTGGACGACGAAGGCAATCGGATCGACCCCGGCCGGTATGAACCAGTCACAACGGAAGAGAATCCCAAGGCGGAGGTTACGAACATGCCAAGTCGGGTGGCCCCGC
>JARGOW010000002.1:11040-18781 GCA_029212955.1 Planctomycetota bacterium
GGGCCACGGTGAGGGCAAGTTTGCCGATTGGGCTTACTATCAAAGGGGCGTTTTCGTGCTGGAATCGGCTGTTTGGAGCCCTTCCTTGGATTCCAAGGACGCGGACGGGAAAAGCCTACCCAAGGAAGCCACCGAGGAGGAAAAACTCCTGGCTTGGGCGGACACGGTTTACGGGGGGCAGGCATTTAAGGACTGGACCCCGTTCGTGCACAACGAGCTGGGTCCTATCGAAATCGGGGGCTTCTTGCCGTTGGTTCTGGCCAATCCGCCGGCCACGGAATTGCCTGGATTGATCGAACACTACGCAGGTTTTGTGGATTCCTTAGCCGGCGACCTGGCCCGAATCGAATGGGGCGAGGTGAGCTATGTTGCCCTCGACGATAAAGGCGTGTTTGAGATTCGCGCCAAACTGATCAATCGTGGGCGCTTTGCTAGCACGCCTGAAATGGGGCGCAAAAATCGCGTACCCCTTCCGATTCGCGTAGGGCTGGAGCTGCCTGAAGGTGCCCAGTTGCTAGTGGGTCGTTTGAACTCGAGCGAGGCGCGCCTCCCCGGCTTTGGTGGATCGAAGGACCACCATTGGATCGTTCGCGGTCCCGCAGGAGCGGGCAACCCCAAACTCATCGCACAATCAGCCACCGCGGGACAAGCCCGCCTCACCCTGGAGGTGAAGTAGTGAATTTCTCGCTTAGAACACTCTGTAGTGTGGCACTTGCCACCATGGCGACCGCGGTACCCACCCTGGCCCAGAAAGCCGGGGGGCAATGGTCTCCCCAGGTCGAAATTGCGTGGAACCGGTACTACCCCTACGGTGAGCTGTTGGGGCATATGGAGCGCCTCCAGGCCGCCTATCCGGGTTTTGTCGAGATCGAGACCATCGGCCAATCCATTCAGGGTCGGCCCATGAAAGTCATGATTCTGACCAACAAAGCAACCGGCGCGCACAAGGCCAAACCGGCCATGTGGGTGGATGGAAACGTGCACGGAAACGAGGTCCAAGGCGGGGAAGCCACGGTGTATCTGGCCTGGTGGCTGTTGGAGCATTACTCGACCAATCCCAGGGCCAAGGCCTTGCTGGACGACCGAACCTTCTACCTGTTGCCCTCGGTCAACCCCGATGGCCGTGACCATTGGTTCGCAGCCGCGGCGACTCCGCACAGTTCTCGAACGGGGGTCCAGCCCACGGACAACGATCGGGATGGCCAGGCGGATGAAGACCCCATGGATGACTTGGACGGCGATGGGGAAATTTTGACCATGCGCAAGCGGGTCCCCCTTGGGGAAGGAACCCATCGCCTGGATCAGGATGACCCACGCATCCTCATCCGCGTTCAAGGGGATCAACAGGGGGATTATCTAGTCCTTGGCCAGGAAGGCATCGACAATGATGGGGACGGTCGAATCAATGAGGACGGGATCGGCGGTTACGACATGAACCGCAACTGGCCCAGTGACTGGCAGCCCAACCACATCCAACGCGGTGCGGGCGATTATCCGTTCTGCTATCCCGAAACCGAATGTGTGGGGCGCTTCATCATCGATCACCCCAACATTGCGGCTGTGCAGAGTTTTCACAATGCCGGAGGCATGATCCTGCGCGGACCGGGTGATGAGAACATCAAATATCCACGTGCAGACATCAGGGTCTACGACAGACTAGGTGAGGAAGGCGAACTGATCCTGCCCTTCTACCGGTACATGATCATCTACAAGGATCTGTACAACGTGCATGGCGGCTTCGTGACGTGGACCTACGAGTCCTTGGGGATCCTGTCCTTTACCAATGAGCTTTGGGCCTCGTCGCAGTACTGGGGCAGGGACCGCGAGCGCACAGGAGGTTGGTATTCCTCCAGTACCCGTCAAGGGCTTGAATTCAATGATTCGGTGCTGTTGGGAGAGGCTTTCGTGGACTGGCATCCCTATGATCACCCCCTGTACGGCGAGATCGAAATCGGAGGTTTCAAGCATCAGCACGGTCGCGTGGCGCCTTCGTTTATGATCGAAGAAATGATCCACCGCAACGCACTTTTTTGCGCCAGGCACGCCGAGGAAATCGCCGACGTGAAAGCGAAGGCCCCCGAGGTAACAGACTTGGGAGGTGGTTTGTATCGCGTGACCGTGGACTTGGTCAATTCCTCGATCATGCCGAGCCGGAGCGCCATGGCGGCCAACAATGGAATCGGAACACCGGATTTGGTGACCCTTTCCGGTGATGACATCCAGGTCCTAGCTGGTGGAGTATTGCGCGACCGCTTCCATCCGGAGCGCATGAACCCGGTGGTCAATCAACCGGAAACGGTCCGCTTGGAATCGGGGGTGCCCGGCCAGGGTCGCACGACGGTTTCTTGGTTGGTGCGTGGTTCCGGGTCCTTCGAAGGGACATTCATCGCCGAGAAAGCGGCGAACCGCACCTTCAAAGGAACGCTTTGATTTCGGCTCAATGAAGCGCCCGTGCCGAACTCAAGGGTTCTGCACGGGCGCTTGTGTGGGGTTGGGGAGAGTCCTGAGTGCCTACCCACGGAGGGCATGCCGGAAGACGTCCGTATAGCTTAGTAGGCCAATCAACTCGCCCTGATCGAGGACCGGAGCGCGTCGAATGCCGAGCATTCGCATCATGGAAACTGCGGTTTCCAGGCTCCATTCGGGGGATAGGCCAATCGTGGGCTGGGACATGAGGTCCTCCACCGTGGTGGAACCGTTGTCCGCGAATTCATCAAAAAGGTGCCCCACAATGTCCTTTTGCGTGATGATTCCCAGGCCCTTAGAAGCATCGTCCAGGTCAACGATCAGGCAGGTGATATCCAAATCCAGCATGGTCTGGGCAGCGGAGGCAAGCGGTGTACTGGGTGAGACGGTTTGAACATCGCTTTTCATGATGTCCCGGACGGGAGTGCTCTTGTAGGTGCTCATGGGCAATTGAATCGGAACTAGGATTGGGTGATTTGACCGGTCTGGGGGTCCCTGCGGAATGTGCCACCGGGCCGGGTGTTGTGGATGACCAGGTGTGAGTCGCCAATTTGCAAACGGACGCCGGCATGGAGCGTCTTTTCGATGCGAACATTGGGCAGGCCCCCGATAGCCATGGTGGCTTCGATTTCACGCTGGCGCTTGTCGAGCATCGTTATGGATTTGCTGAGTTCGCGTTGAGCTTTCATGGCGCGGCGAACGCCATTGGCGAGTTCTTTGGTCAAAGACTGTCCCACCCGCTTGGCAGACTGTACACCCCGCTCCCGTTGTAGCTTTTTGGCAAGGGCTTGGGACGATCGTAGTTCCGTACGCACGCGAACCAGTTCCCGCGCGCGTTTGGGATCCATGCCGACCTGGACGGAAGTTTCGACCCCCTGGGAAGAGCCGAGCTCTTTGGCGACCAAGCTCTTGCCCGCCATGTAGGTGCCGCCCCGCAGGTGGCCTGCGCCATCCCTTGCTAGAATGCTCTCCGCGGCCTCTATTGTGCTGTTTGTGTCCACTTCAAGAATCACGTCGCCCCCGCTTCGCAGGGAGGCATTCTGCGAAAACTTGGCCTGTATGAGAGCTTCTGCCTGCACCAGTCCTTCAGCCCCCGAGAGGATCCCCGATCCGACGGTGAGGGACTGCCCGGCTTTCACGTCCGCGGCTTCGATGGCCAGATCCACATCCACGTCTTGGCCGGCGTGTACGCGGAAACCGCTCCGAATGGTTCCAGCCACGTGTACGCTACCGGTCACGTCGATGTTTCCACAACCCAGATCCACGTCCCCTTCCACATCCAAAATGTTCGTCACGTAAACTTCACCCTGGGGGCCGACCCGGACGACGCCGTCCATGTCCGCGAAGAGCAGGAGCGCTCCACCCTCTCCGGGTTTGCTATGAATGTGGGCGCCCCGGGTTTGATCGGGTTGGTCCGGGGAAGGAGGTTCGATGGGCATGCCATCCACGCCCATGCCGGGTTCCCCATCGGTTCCCGGGTACCAAACACCGACGGATTCGTTGGCTTTTACGCTGTGGACGCCACCTCTTTCACGGAAGTCCATACGTCCTGACCTTCTGTCAAGGGATCCGCTGGCCAGGCTTTGGTCCGCGGCCAGTTCTATTCTAGCGGCAGTGCGCGGTATGGGCGGTGTTCCGGTGGCGACGCAAATGGGATCCGGGTTGGGAGCCATTTGTATTGCGGATTCGATGGCCTTCGGATCGATTCCGTGAAGGATCGACTGACTCTTAAACTCTGCTTCGATTTCCGCCAAATCCACAGGAGCTTCCAATACAAGGAAGGCCTTTAGGCGATCGGAACTGAGGTGGATGTGGACCAAGCGTGGATACCCGTGAAGGTGGTGTCGAGAGGGTGGACGGCTACCAAATGCATCTATCGTCCCCGAACGGATAAGAATGGACCACTGATTGGAAATGGGAAGGAAGCCACGCTTGTGGGCTTTGCCGACGGGAATGCTGGGGCTGCCCGGGGGGGCAGGCGTAAGCTACTCCCATTCACCTGCCGGAAGTCCGCTCCAAACCAGCCCCAATTCCAATGGACGCCACCACTGAAGCCGTTCGCGAGTTCTACGAGCTATTCCCCTATCCCAGCGGGGCACCCACGCTTCGCATGGGTTTCGACGCGCGCTATCTGTTGAGTTTGAGCCGGAAGGAACGGCCCATGGGAAGGCCCATTCGCGTATTGGACGCCGGTTGCAGCCGGGGCGTTGGTGCTTTGGGATGTGCGACACTCCAACCGGACATCCAAGTACTGGGAGTGGACATCAACCGGGTGGCGCTGGAGGAAGCGCGCGGGGAGGCCCAGCGTCGTGACCTTTCAAACATCGAGTTTGCAGAGGTTGATTTGTCCACATTGGAAGGGCTTGAGGTACCGGAGGGTGGCTTTGACGTCATAACGAGCTCGGGCGTGCTGCACCACCTTGCGGACCCGGCGGAGGGACTGCGCCTATTGAAGGGCGCACTGGCACCCCACGGTGTTTTGGCCCTGATGGTGTACAGCAAAAGTGGCCGCCGGGAGACCTTGGAGATTTCCTATGTGGTGGATGCCCTGGTGGACAAGAACCAAGGTTTGACCGAGCAATTGGCCGATGCCAGGGCCGTGGTGCGACGTTTGTCGGAATTGCCGGGCGCCACGGATGCTTGGAAGATCGCCGCGGCAGTGGACGACGTGGAATTCGTGGATCGATACCTCCATATACAGGAGTGCGTGTATGACGTGCCTGAGCTGTTCGATTTCATAAACCAGGGCGGGTTGTCCTTCCTGCGATGGATGGACCCTCCGGCCTGGCGCGCCAATGCTCAAACCATTGGGGCAGATTTGGCGCAGCGTGCCAGTGGTTTGGACGGAATGCAGGCTGCGCGATTGTTGGATAGCTTGGGTCACGCTCCGGGATCCATGGAGGTGTACCTCTGCCATCCCGAGAACGGGCTCAAATCCATGCCACAGGCCACCCAATTGGCAGAAACGGTATTCATGGTCCACCCTGAAATCCGATTTCACACGATGCAGCGGAACATGTGGTGCGCGACCCGGGTGGAGGCTGTCGCGGTGGAGCGCCGGACGGAGGAGCCGGTGATCGTCGCGCCGGGAGTCGCCAGGGCATTGGCGCTGGTGCTTCGCGATCAGAACGAACCTTTCCAGGGGCAAGCCATGTTTGAGGTTCTGATTCAGGAGGGTCATTCGGCCGAGTCCGTTGCGCGGGCCTTCCTGCATGCCATTCGGGAGGAGTGGGTGTATTGCCCACACATGTCGGAACTACTGCTGAGCTGAATGGTTGGGAGCAGTGGGGTAGGACGGTGGCTTCAGGGATTGAAATTGGCAGCCAAGGATTCCTTTCAGAAAAGCTGCTTCCTGCGAGCGTGACCTGCCGATATGGGCGGGCCTTTCCAGGGCCCCAGACTATGACAGGGGTCAATTATTGAGCCAAAAAGCAAGGTGGTCTGGGACGTGTGACACTGCGGTGACATAGCGGCAATCCCAATCCCGTATCTCTACAACCACGATGAATCGACTCGGCGTAATCGGTCTCTCATGGAGGCACGCAACACCCGCGGATCTAGCGACTTTCGGTCTGCCTGAAGAGGACCGGGGTGCGTGGATGCGGGAGCTAGCGGCGGAGGAAGGTCTGCAAGAGGTTCTGTTCCTCAATACTTGCAGCCGCGTGGAGATCTACTTCCGTTCCCAGGAGGAAGCGAAGAATGGTGATCTGAGGCGGCGAGTTTTCGAAAAACTGTTGGGGCGTTCGCCGAAGCCTGGGGAAGCGGAACGAACGTTGCGCGCCTGGAATGGGGAGGGGGCGGCCGAACACATGCTCATGGTTGTGACCGGCTTGGAGTCGGCTCAGGTGGGCGAAACAGAAGTCTTGGGGCAGTTTCGCAAGGCATTGACCCTAGCCCAAGAAATCGGTCTGGGTGGCGGGACCCTCGGGCTTATTGCCGAGGAGTCCTTGAAAGTGGCCCGGCGAGTCCGCCAAAGGACGGGGCTGGATGAAGGCAAAACCTCGCTAGCGGAGATTGCGTTGGGACTTGTGCGCGACCGGTACAAGTCCGAACCCGCGCCCGTTGCATTGGTGGGGGTGTCCCCTATGACCGAAAGGTGCGCCGAGGGCCTCGTGGCAGACCGAATCCCGATCGTCTGGGTCAACCGGACTTTGACCAAGGCCGCAGAAGCCCTGCAGGACAGTGGAGCCACCGGCGGCGCCATGGACCTGGATTCCTTCGTGGAACAGCATCCGGTGGTTAGCGGTATCGTACTGGCGACCGGTTCCCAAGAGCCCGTTTTCGACGCTGAGGCGCTCCAGCGCTTTGCCATGCAAAGCCATGCTGGACGGCGTCTATTGCCCATTTTGGTGGACTTGGCAGTTCCGCCCGACGTGGATCCCGGCGAGGCTTCTTCCGCGGGATTACAGCGCGTGGGAATGGACGAAATCCTGAGCCTGGCCCAGGACAGCAGCCGGGCCAAGGGCGAGCGCGCCATCGAAGCCCGTGTGGCCATCGATGAGGCCTTGGAAAAACTCCGGGACATCTGCGGTTTTGGGGCCATTGGTCGCATGGCCCGCGCCGTGCAAGCGCATTACAGCGAGAAAGCCGCCCAGAGTTTCGCCAGCCTGTGCAGGCGCGACCTGCGCGGTATCAGCCCGGCGCACCAGGATCGCTTGATCCAATGGACCCAGCAGCTCGCCAAGCAAATGGCTCATTTGCCTACCAGCGGGTTGCGACAGGTCATTCGGGACCAGGGCCAGGGTGCCCTGGATTCCTTCCTAGCCCATGCCCATCCGGACTTGGTTCGGAACATCCGCGATGCCCTGGAGGAGGAAAGCTCCCTGCAGGGTGCTTCGGATCCTCACACACAAGGAGACTCCGCATGAAACTTCGTCTTGGAACCCGGGGATCGGCCCTGGCCACATCCCAGAGCAAGCGTATGGTTCGCAGGCTCGAGGCCTTGGGCCACGAAATCGAAATGGTCATCATCAAGACGGAGGGTGACCAGGATCAGGTTCGCCCCTTCGTGGAGCTGGGGCCCGCAGGTCTTTTTGTCCGATCCCTGGAACTGGCCTTGGTTGAAAACCGAATCGACTTTGCCGTCCACAGCTACAAGGACCTTCCTTCGCTTTCGCCTGAATCCCTGGTGGTTGCTTCCATGCCCGAACGCATGTCCCAGGGGGACCGGTTGCTGATCGCTCAAACGGCTTTTGATGGGGAGTCGAAAGGGCCGCTGCCCGTGCACGAGGGTTCGCGGGTCGGAACCGCGTCGGCACGACGCCTGGCGCTAATC
>JARGOW010000002.1:18791-25658 GCA_029212955.1 Planctomycetota bacterium
GCTGCGCGGGAATGTGCCCACCCGGATTCAGAAACTGCGGGATCGGGAGTTCGATGCGATCTTGCTGGCCACAGCGGGCTTGGAGCGCTTGGACGAAGCCGTCGAGCTAGGCGATGCGGAGCCCCTCGATCGCAGCGGGTTGGTGGAGGTGGACTTGGATATGGAAGTCTTCATTCCCGCGCCCTCCCAGGGAGCCTTGGCCCTTCAGGCACGCAAGGATGACACGGCGACCCGGGAAGTCCTCATGGAGCTTGATGACGCCAAGGAGCATCGTGCGGTGGCGTGCGAGAGGCGCCTGTTAGCGCTGGTCGACGCGGGATGCCAGGTTCCATTCGGGGCTTGGTGCAAAACGAAAAACGGAACCGATGAATTGACCATGGTTTCTTTTCTGGAGCGCAACGGTCTGCGCCACCGGGCCCGGGTTCAAGGAACGGATATCGAAACCATGGCCCAGGAAAGTTTGACGATGCTGCTTGGGGGCGAAAACACAAAGTGAGTCGTCCCCAGGGAAAGAGGGTGTGGCTGACACGCTCCGAAGAAGGCAACCGCGCCTGGCAAGCCCCCGTGCTCGCCTCGGGCGCCACGCCCATTTCCCTGCCGTGCTTGCAATTCGACTTCATGCCCGAGAACACGGATTCAACCCGTACGGTATTGTCCGAGGCGGATTGGGTCGTATTCAGTTCACCGCGTGGCGTGCAAGCGTTCATGGAAATGGGATTGAACCTTGCGGTGAATCAGCGCGTAGCCTGCGTGGGCGAATCCACGGGGCAAAGCTGCACCGAAGCCCTCAGGAAACCGGATCTCGTGGCCAAGGATGGCTGTGCCGAGGGAATGGCGCGGGATCTGATTTCTGTGGCCGATTGGCACAGCGCCGTTTTGATCGGAGCCCTCGACCCTCGGCCAGAATTGGCCCAATGGCTGCGTGAAGCAGGAAAGGAATCACAGAGCTGTCCGGTGTACAGGACCACGGCCACACCCCTTGATTCCCACCCCGTGACCATCGAATCGGGGGATGCTGTGTTCCTGGCGAGTCCTTCGGCCTTCGAATCCCTGTCGGCGCGATGCGACCTGGACCCGCAAGTTGCTTTGATCAGCATAGGCCCATCCACCAGCGCGACCATCCGTGCCGCAGGCTTTGCCGTGGCAGCAGAATCCAAAACCAGAACCGTTCAGGGCATGTTGGCCGCCCTGGCGGGAATGAACCAAGCAGCACAATGAATCCTCAAAGCGAAAACTCCATGTCCCAGAGGCCCCGTCGGCTGCGCGTCAGTCGCCAGCTGCGCGAAGTGGTTTGCGAAACCCGCGTGCATGCGGATCAACTCATCCAACCCCACTTTGTTTTGGATCAGGAAAGCGGCGTGGAAGCGATTCCTTCCATGCCGACGATCGATCGAATGGGCCGCAAAGAAGTGCTGAAACGCATCGAAAAGGACCTGGAACTCGGGATTCGCTCGGTGATGATTTTTGGCCTGGCGGGAGGCGCCCGAAAAGACAATGAGGGCACAGCGGCCCAGGACGCCGACGGATGTGTACCAAAGGTTGTCGGCGAGCTCAAAAAGGCATTCGGCTCCGATTTGGTCGTCATGACGGACGTTTGCCTGTGTGCCTACACCGATCACGGGCACTGCGGAGTGCTGCATGAGGGACGCATTTTGAACGATCCATCCTTGGATCTGCTAGCGAGCACGGCCTTGGTCCATGCGGAAGCGGGGGCTGATGTGGTAGCGCCATCCGACATGATGGATGGCCGTATCGGCGCCATGCGCAGCAAACTGGACAGCAACGGCTTCGACGATGTGGCCATTATGTCCTATGCGGTGAAGTACGCTTCGGCGTACTACGGTCCGTTTCGAGATGCGGCGGACTCCGCTCCGGCCGCAGGCGATCGCAAGACCTATCAAATGGATCCGCGCAATTCGCGTGAAGCCCTGCGCGAGGCCGCATTGGACGAAGCGGAAGGCGCCGATTTCCTGATGGTCAAACCCGCATTGGCCTACTTGGACGTGATCGCCAAGGTGCGCGCGGCGAGCTCGCTGCCCTTGGCGGCGTACAACGTATCCGGAGAGTTTTCTGCGGTAAAAGCGGCGGTGGCACAGGGCTGGCTCGACGAGGCAGCTGTAGTATCTGAGAACCTTCACGCCATGGTCCGCGCAGGGGCCGACCAAATCATCACTTATCACGCGCGCGAAGCGCTTGCCGGAGCTTGGCTATGAATGCAAACACCTCGAGTCGATCCCACGACCTCTTCGAACGGGCTCAGGCCGTGATCCCCGGCGGGGTCAGTTCCCCCGTGCGCGCTTTTGGCGCTGTGGGTGGCGAACCGCCGGTCATCGTGCGGGGGGCCGGTTCCAGTCTCTTTGACGCGGACGGCCGCGAGTACTTGGACTTCGTGTGTTCATGGGGCCCGTTGATTTTGGGTCACAGCCATCTTTCGGTACAGAAGGCCGTGGCGGAGCAATTGACCCTGGGCACGACCTTCGGCGCGCCTTGCGAAGGCGAGGTCTTGCTGGCGGAAGAAATTCAAAAACTCACGGGCGTGGAGTCCCTGCGCTTCGTCTCTTCGGGAACCGAAGCCACCATGAGCGCTATTCGGCTGGCGCGGGGCGTCACCGGTCGCGACAAGTTGGTCAAATTCTCCGGCTGCTATCACGGCCACGCGGACCACTTGCTGGTGAGTGCCGGTTCGGGGCTAGCCACATTCGGAGAAGCCTCTTCGGCGGGCGTTCCCAAGGCATTCACGGAATGCACATTGGTCTTGCCCCTGGACGACGAAGCGGCCCTCGAATCCCTGTTTGCCGAGCACGGTTCCGAGATTGCCGTGGTGATCATCGAACCCATTCCCGCCAACAATGGACTCTTGTTGCAACGCCCCGCATTTCTCAAGCGTTTGCGCGAGCTCACGCTGGAAAATGGAACCCTGCTCATCTTTGACGAGGTGATTTCTGGGTTCCGCGTGGGACAGGGCGGGGCTTGGGAGTTGTATGGCATCGAGCCTGACCTCGTGACCTACGGCAAGATCGTAGGGGGCGGATTGCCGGTTGGGGCATTCGGAGGCAAGCGTGAATACATGGATCACTTGGCGCCGCTGGGTCCCGTCTACCAAGCGGGCACCCTCTCGGGGAATCCCTTGGCCATGGCAGCGGGTTTGGCCACGCTAAATACCCTTCAGAAAGAAAAGGGCTGGGAGAAGCTCGAAAGCTTGGGTCAATATCTTGAAGAGCGCCTGACCCCAATTCTCGAAAGCCATGACGCGAAACTCGTTCGCCAGGGGTCCTTGTTTTGGATGTCCCTGCAGTCGGGAGACGCGCCCCGTTCGGCGGAGGGCATCGAAGCTTCGGCTGCGGATCGCTATCGCCACATCTTCCATAGCCTCCTAGAGCAAGGCATCGCCTTGGCGCCGTCGGCCTACGAGGTTGGATTCCTTTCGATCGCACATGGGGAGGCCGATGTGGACCGCCTCGCAGAGGGGCTGCAAAAGGCCCTACGAGGGGCATCCGCCCATTGAAGATCATGTGGCTCACCACGCGCGGATTCGGGATCACGGTGATCGTGCTCTTCGGCATCTGTATTCTTCAGGCGTCCTACTGGGTCTTTGACCAGGTGGGGTTCGCCCGGGTCATCCATGATGAGATGGTCCAGGTGCTTGGGGACCAAGCCCAGTGGGCTAACGAGCACCTTTCGGAAGATCAAATGGAGCCTTGGGTGGCTGGGCATCCACACCTGATTCTCGAAGGCGGAGTTCTGCGCATCAATCCGGAGCGCATGGACCTGTTGCAAAGTTCCTTGGATCGGCGCATCAACCGGTATCGTTGGGAAGGTGGTTTCTTCCTTTGCGTACTCTTGGTGGGCATCGCAGTTTTGGTACGCAATGTGCGGCAGCACGGCAACCTTCTTCAGCGTCAGAACAATTTCTTGGCCTCGGTGGGCCATGAACTCAAAAGCCCCCTGGCGAGCATCAAACTGTCTGCCGAGACATTGGAAATGCGTGAAATGGAGCCGGCCAGGGTTCGCAAGTTGAGCGAACGCATGTTGAACGATGTTTTCCGGTTGGAGAAGTTCGTAGGCAACATTCTGGACTCCGCACGCCTCGAAGCTGGGACCCGCCGCTTCCAACAGGTTTCACTGCCCCTCGGAGTGATGGTGGCAGATGTTTGCCGCGAAGTCGGCGCGCGCTACCAGGCGGTTGGCCTCCATTGCGACACAAAGGGCTCCTGCGAAATCTACGGGGACGAAATCGGAACACGCGCCGTGATTCAAAACCTGGTCGACAACGCATGCAAGTCTGTTCAAGCCGCTGGACATGGAAGCGTCGAGGTCAAACTGCTGGAAGCCCACTCAAAGGTGGAACTTCACGTGGCCGATGGAGGCCTTGGATTCCCCCCCGATGAATCGGAACGTATTTTCGAGCGCTTCTATCGGGTGGGTAGCGAAATGACCCGAAAAACCAAGGGCAGCGGGCTGGGTTTGCACATTGCGCGCGCAGCCGTAGAAGCGGATTCCGGTCGATTGGTTGCCCATAGCGATGGCCCAGGCAAGGGGGCTACATTCACGGCCAAATGGCCCCTGCACCAGCCGAAGGAAAGGTCCGCATGACACACGTACATCACATTTTGGTTGTGGATGACGAAGAGGCTTTGGCCGAAGGAATCGCGGAAAACCTGGAAGCGGAAGGCTACCAAGTGACCATCGTGGGCAACGGTATCAGCGCCCTGGACCACCTGCGCTCCCAGCGATATGATCTGGTTCTCCTGGACGTGATGATGCCTGGAATGGATGGCTACGGTGTTTGTAAGACGATCCGTGGCGAAGGAAATCAGATTCCGGTTCTGTTTTTGACCGCCAAAGGTTCCGCCGAAGATCGCATCCACGGATTGGAGTTGGGTGGGGATGACTATCTGCCCAAGCCCTTCGCCCTCCGCGAACTACTCCTGCGGGTGAGCGTGATTCTGCGTCGGGAGCGCTGGTATCGCTCCGAGCCGCAGCCGGACGGCGGCACCCACTTGAGCTTCGGCGGCAACGATTTCGACTACCGCAGCTACAACGGAACGTCGTGGGACGATAAGGAACAGCAGCTTTCCCACAAGGAAGCCATGATCCTCAAAACCCTCGCGGAGCGCGACGGCGAGGTCGTTTCCCGCGAGTTCATTCTAGAACAGGTTTGGGGTTACGAGGTTTTTCCCTCCACCCGAACCATAGACAACTTCATCGTTCGTCTGCGTAAGCGCTTCGAACGCGAACCCGATCACCCGAGGCATATCCATACCGTGCGCGGTGTCGGGTATCGCTTCACCACAAAGCCTGAGGAATCCCAATGAACGATCTACTTCTACGCACCCTGATGGGTGAGAAAACCGAACGCCGTCCCCTTTGGATCATGCGCCAGGCAGGCCGCTACTTGCCCGAGTACCGTGAATTGCGCAAGAAGAACACCTTTGAAGAGATGTGCGCTTCACCGGATTTGGCGACCGAGGTGACCCTTCAACCCATGGCCCGGTTTCCCCTGGACGCGGCCATTGTTTTCGCGGATCTGATGACTCCGGTTTCAGCCTTGGGCGTTCCGTTCCACTTCAACCCGGGGCCCATCGTCCCGAATCCGTTGCGCGATGCAGCGTCGATCCGCAACCTTCGCGTTCCGGCGGCCGAAGAAATCGCGCCGGCCATGTACGAGACCTTGCGCCGTGTGAAAAAGGGCTTGGAAGGTCGCGCCAACCTGATTGGTTTTGCTGGAGCCCCGTGGTCGATCGCCGCCTACCTGGTCGAGGGCAAGGGTGGAAAGGGGTTCCCCTTCCTACGTGCACTCTTGGCTGAAGATGAGGTTCTGTTCGGTGAATTGCTCAGTACCCTGACCACACTTTGCCTGGAGTTTTCGATCGAGCAGTACCGATCGGGCGCCGACGTGATTCAGATCTTCGATTCATGGGCCGGCTTGCTTTCGGTGAAAAACTATACCGACCACGTGGAGCCCCACTTGATTCGCTTGCTCTCGGGTCTTCGCGAAAAGGGAATCCCCACCATCTATTTCGCCCAGGGCGCTCCCCACTTGACCGAGAACACCAAGACTTTGCCCTGCGATGGACTTGGCCTGTGTTGGCGTTCCGACATGGCGGAGGCTCGCAATGTGATTCCCAACGAAGGCGAAGGCCGCAAAACCCTGCAAGGCAATATCGACCCCGCCATTCTGTTGGCCGGTCCCGAAGCCACCAAGCGCGCCGCCGCTGAATTGCTCCGCACCGTTCCTGCCCACGGGCATATCGTGAATCTGGGTCACGGCATCATGCCCGAAGTGCCGATCGATAGCGTGCATGCCCTCGTCGAAGCCGTGCACAATGAAGCAGGAGTCTCCGCATGAGTCCCCAATCCAGGCCGGACAAGCGTTCGGACATCGCACGACTCATTGGCCAATTTGACCGGCCCGGGCCGCGCTATACGAGCTATCCCACCGCCTTGGACTTCCACGATGGGGTGACTCCCAGCCAGTACAAGGCCCACCTTCGCGAAGCCAGCAAGCGGCCCGAAGACCCGCTTTCGATCTACATTCACCTGCCTTTCTGCGAAGAGCGGTGCCTGTTTTGTGGTTGCCACGTGATCATCAGCCCCGACAAGACCAAGGCTGTTCCTTACCTGGATTTGCTGGACCGGGAGATCGACCTGATCATGCCCGAGTTGGGCGATCGCAAGAAGGTTTCACAGCTGCACCTTGGGGGCGGAACGCCCACCTATCAGAGTCCAGAGCAGCTAGACCGACTGATGATTAAACGCGAAGAGAACTTTGAGTTCATCGAGGGCTGCGAAAACGCGGTGGAGGTGGATCCGCGCGTGACCACACGGGCGCACCTGGAGGTTTTGGCCAAGCACGGATTCTACCGC
>JARGOW010000516.1 GCA_029212955.1 Planctomycetota bacterium
TTGCTGCTCGGCCAACCGCTCCCACCCTGGCAACATCTGCAGACCCGTGCCACCGGACCCATGGAGCAACAGCAGGAGCGGGAGCGGCGTGGCTGCGTCATAGCTCGAGGGGACAAACAACTCAAGAGTGCGAGTGATCTGCCGCCCATCCACCCACAGTTTGGCACGGACGGATTGCCTGCCCTTGGGTTGCGGCTCGAAGTCGCCAAAATCCTGCATGCACTCGTGCCACTGATCCAAGGTGACCTTGCCATTCTTGGCCAAGCGCAGCGCTGCTTTGGATCGCGCTTCTGGGCTTGGTAAATCCACGGCACCCTGCAAAAGCTGCTTTGGAGTTTGCTCGGCTTGGGGTGATGGAAGAGGCGTGGTTCCTACCGCGATCAAGAAGAATGCGAGGAATTGCATATACGCTATTGGGTGTTCCGCAGGGAGAAGGTGCGGGGTTTGTCGAAATGTCTACAAGGCCATATTGCGCTTCTTGAACGGGGATGCAAGCGTTTGCATGCCGTGTAGGGATATGGAAAACGAATGCCTATTGCTGAATTGAGACGGCTCAGCGGGTATTGGAGAAAAACGCTATAATCGGCTTCGCTCATTTTTGGTCCGAAGGATGGACCTCTAACAACCAGACCCAGGAGAACGCAGCATGCGACAAATGCCAATTGTGGAAGACTTGATGGACAAAGTATTCGAAACGGTGAGCCCCAGCACACGCATGGGTGAGGCCGTTGAGATATTATTAAGCAAGAAACTCACAGGCATTTGTGTCGTAAATTCAGATCGAAATCTTGTTGGGATTCTCTCCGAAAAGGACTGCTTGAAGACCCTGATCCATGACGGGTTTTACCGGGTGCCGGATGAAACTGTGGAGCACTTCATGCATCCAACTCCAAAGACAGTGGAGAGTGGCATGGGAATCCTAGGGGCTGCACAGATCTTCTTGGATGTGACCTTTCGCCGCCTTCCTGTCGTGGATAATGGGAAACTGGTCGGCCAAATTACCCGCCGGGACATCGTGCGGGGTATGACGAGCTTCATTACCCCCAGTCGTTGATTTCGAATCGAATGGGGATGCTATTCTGGGCGTAGAGCTGCCTTGCCACTCCGCATTCGGGTTGTGGGGCGACCGGATCCACGGGCGAAGCATCGCGAGCGTAGGGGATCGACTTGCTTTGAGGTAGCATCTGAACCATGTCCGATTCTGTAACGAAGCTTGTCAAATGCGAGCGGTGTGCGGCGCAAGCCAGCCGGCACGATGCGCGGTTTTGCGAATATTGTGGGGCCGAGTTACCCAAGGCCGCGGGGGCGCGATCCCCAGCACAGGGTGCGGGCGGCAGAGCGCTGAATTTGGAAGAGCGCTTTCGGGCGCTCAGGGAGCATTCCGACTGGGCCCGCTTGCAGTCATTTTCCCCCGAGGATGCGGGCAAAGCCAGCCCGCTGGCCGTTGGCATGGGAGGGCTTTTCCTCGTCATGTGGATCGGGATCGGCGGAACGGTCACCATGGGATTCGCCGCCACGGGCTTCGGACCGATCGTCTTGTTCCCACTCGCCATTCTGTTTTTCGGTCTCTTTGCGATGTTGAGAGGGGCACGCGAATATCAGACTTTTCGCAATGCGCCCATCATTCCTTGCGCGGCCCTGGTGGTCGACGAAAGGGTACAAGTGTCCGGGGGTGGAAAGAACAGCCGGGCGACCACCAAATACTTCACCACCCTCGAAATGGAAAACGGCAAGCGATCCGAATTCAACACGATCGAGAGCGCAGCGATTCAGGCTTGCCCCGGGGATGTGGGCGTGGCGTATCTGCGCAACAAGACGCTCGTGTACTTCGAGCGCGTTCCTGTTTAGGAAGAGGAAAGGCGATCGTGTGGTCGTCCTGCGGGAAGGCAGAGTGAAGGCTTACAAGGTCACGCGATCCATTCCCTCCGGGTTCGTCCGGAACCAGCACCCAAGGGCATTGGGGTAGAAAGGTTCTTGTGCTGCGCCGCGGGCGCAGAAGTTCCTAACGGTCCGAGCGGCCAAAGATGCGCCAACCTCCGAACTCATGGGCAGGGCTGTAGGCCGCATTCCATCTGGAATGCTCGTCTTCGTTGGACCACATGGGGCCCACCTTCTGCAGTGAGTTGTGTTTGAGAGCCGCAGCGGGCACCAGGACCCAATCCGGCCCAAGCCTTAGAGCTGCACTGGCGAAGCTCTGACCGGGCCCCACCTCCTGATTGGGCTGCAACAGGGGGGCGGGATAGAGGAAACCAACGGCTCCGGCTTGGGAGGTCAAGACGGTCTGGTCCGGATTGGCCGAATGGGCGGTGAGGAGGGTCGCCGCGCTTGCGTTGAGCGCCATGGCCTCGTCCCGCCGTTCGCTGATGGCAGCGAACCCAATCGGCATGGCCAAGGTCACCAGGACCAGGGAGCTACCCCTAAGCATGCGCGTTCCGTGGAAGCGCGGGACCAGGTGCAGCAGGGTGGGAACCAGTGACATGATGAAGGCCATGGCCGGAAGCACCGAAGCCGCGGGCTGCAATGCTGAACCGGAAACCCCGGTTCCGAAAGCCACCATGAGGAAGTAGAAGCACAACCAGCCCCTGGAGGAAGCCGTGCCCGCGCGCAAGTTTTCGCGCACGGTGAACGCCAAAAGCACGAACATCACCACGGAAAGGGCATGTTGGGCCGCCATGGGATAGTGCTGGGATCCTGCGAGCAAAGTGTACCGGGGCAGGCCGAGCCAGAGGTCTCCCAGCGAAGTCCAGGGGGAGGACAGATTCTGGGCCCAGTGAATGAGGGGTTCCGCTACGCCGTGCTCGGAGTAGCTATTCGCGATCCAGGCCCACACGGCGATCGGGGCCACGGCCGCGCACAGGTTGCGCAGGTTGATCAGGCTTTTGAGTCCAAAGCCCAACCCGAGTCGACCGCCATGGACGGATAGCAGGACCGGCGCAAAGAGGCATGTGGCGGGAGATGACAGAACAGCCAGGGAGTACCAAACAATCGATTGTGCGGTCCGGCCCACGGACACGCTGGCGTAGGAAAGGGCCAAGAGAAATCCGAGCCATTCGGCGTCGGTTCCATGCAGGGCGCCGTCGACGAATGCGGGTGCTAGGCAAAGCAGGAGTGCGGCGCCGGGCCGAACCGAGGGCCGCATGGGTCGCAGGAGAGTCAGGATTGCACAGGTCCAAAGCACGGCGTTGAAGGTCAACAGGAACCAGGGCGTTCCACTGCCGAATATGGCCTGGGCCGGAGCCATGAGCAGTCCGAACAAGGTCAGGGGGGCGGAGGCGCCGAGGGCTTCCACATTGAAGGCATATTG
>JARGOW010000517.1 GCA_029212955.1 Planctomycetota bacterium
CGCGAATTCAGGGTGGCTTTCGATCGATGTACGGAAGGTGGGAGAGCCCATGCACAATCGAGCAGCCTCTGCAGCATGCTCAGGAAAGCGATCCAGAAGTTCGCGGAACCAAATCAAGCTGCGTTGCGGGCGATCCATTCCCAACGAGGCGATCGCCAGGTTGAAATAAGCTGCCCAGAAGCGGGGCTCGCGTTCAGCGAGCCCGCTGAGCGTGACCCACCTGAAATAGGTAGCCGCGCGTCGATGGTCACCTTCCTTACTGAAAAGTTGCCCAATCTGCATGGCGGCATGACCCCGGTTCTCAAGGACCATGGCGCTGTCAAAGACCTCGCGATACAGGCGCTCGGCCTTGAGGGAATGGCCTTGTTGGGTGTGGACAAAAGCCAGGTAGATGCGAGTTTCTTCGTGATCGCTTTCGATCTCAAGTACTTGCTCAAGCAAACGGACGCCCTCCTCAATGCGCTCAAGGCGACCGTTGAAGAGGTGACGAGCTTCGCTCCATTCCTCTTGCCCGCGTCCGGCACGGCCTCCGCTGAGGACTCCATCCACAAAACCGCGTCCCATGGTCTTGGTTTGTGCAATCGGGACGGCGGTTGCGAAAACGTGCTCTTTGAAGCGGTCGAAATCGACAGCGCTAAGCACATAGGCCTTACCGAGCTGATAGAAGATCGTTGCGAGGCGGCGGTTTAGCTGCTGGCTTTCCTGCCCCTCTTCCAATTCGCCCGCCATCATGGCGATACGAGCCGATATCCGACCTGGCTCCATGACATCGCGGTGAATTCTCGCGCATCGCTGAATGTCCTCGAAGAACGTGCGACATTCGTCGTCGTTCTCGATTTTTACAAGGGCGCGGGCAGCGGCTGCTTCATCGAGCTCGCCATCCGCTAGGCATGACAGGTTGTACTGAAGCGCAATCTGCCCTTCGGTCAAACCATCCATCCAATCTTCGAATCCGTTCATTGCGGTCCCTCCTGGGGTACAGGTGTGGAGACCATGTCGGTTCCACGATCGGTTCTAACCGGTTGCGGATCCCGTGCAGGCCGACAGCTATGGGGCAAGCCATCAAAAACACGCCTCATGGCGCGGTGTATTTTTCTTCGGGCGCGGAAGATCACCATTTTTAGATTCTCCAACTTGATGCCGATTTCCTTGGCAGCATCGCGATAGCTGGAGCCATCCACTTCCACTAGTTTTAGAGCCAGGCGCTCCCTGTCTGAAAGCATGGAGTAGAACTCCAAGTACAGTTGCAGGTAGGTCACGTAGACTTTTGAGCACTCTAGTGTGCTCTCCGAGTCCATGGCGCCGCGCAGGGGCGTGGCCACTCCGGGCTCGGGTTGATCGGAGAGGTCCTCGAAGGGAACCTCCATACTGCCCGCCATACCTCGCCCACGAAGCTGCTTGAGCACCGTGTTTCGAACGATGGTCGCGGACCAAACCCGGAACGCATCCTCCCGGGCCGAGTTGAAACGGTGAGGGTACCTGTACACGTTGACAAATACCTCTTGCAGCACATCCAGAGCATCAATCCTGCAGCTGTATCGGCGCAATCGGCGTCCTACCTGGGTCAGCAAGTGGCTGCTGTTGAGCTCGTACAACAAACCAAAAGACCCCCGATGCATATGCAACCGAAAGGCCTCCATCAATTGGGTCGAGAGCGCGTCCCGAATCGAATCCATCGACCGTGTGCCGTCGGCGAGTATGCCTCGCATGGCTTCGACTAGCTGCGAGCCGATTCCCCCCTCGCCTTCTGCAAACGATTGCACCCGAGCATCAAGCCGCTTGATCGCGCCTTCGCCCTCTAAAGGGTTCAGGTTGTGGATGGGGTCGGTGGCCAGCATTCAGGGTTTTGGGCAGGGGAGGTCGAAATCTCTCTGGAAGCCGTACGTAACGACTCCTTTCTACATCAGAGGTCGCGCCTTGGGAGGGCGCGTGACAGGGGACCGAGGTTTTAAAAGGACAGATGTCGAGCAGTCTTACTGCCAACATACCATCTATGAAAATCCTCCATGGTGGTTACCAACCTTTTGAGTACATTCGCGACAAACGCTCATAAGCTACGAATTCCCATTAGCTTAGGGTGATTCGGGCGCTCGTTTTTGAAGCCCGGCGTGGCGACTCGGCTGGTTAACAGACAGGATGGAGTCATGGAAACCGAAAGCAGGGTCTTGGAGATGGCCTACGAAGCCGGATTCGACCTGGTAGGACTCACTCCCCTGGCCCCACCCCCGGAAGCGTCTCAATTTGAGGCTTGGCTCGGGAAGGGCCGACACGGCAGCATGGAGTACTTGGAGCGCAATCGGGACCGAATCACGCAGCCCTCGCTTTTGGATGCCAATGGCAAGACCCTTTTAATGGTTGGCCTCGGACACTCGCGAGAACGACAGGATTTGGGCGGGGGCGGACGAATAGCCCGCTATGCCCTGGGACGCGACTACCACAACCTGATGGGGAAGCGCCTCCAGAAGCTGGGCAAGCTCATGATCCGTGAGGGTCTGGTGCAGTCGGCCCGGGCCCGGGTGGATGCGGTTCCCCTTATGGAGCGTAGCCATGCCGAACACGCGGGCCTGGGATACTCCTCAAAGGCCTGCAATCTGCTCCACCCCACTTTCGGCCCCTGGTTCTTCCTGGGTGAACTCATCTTGGACGTGGACTTGTCCCCCACAACCGAGGGTCCAAATTTGTCATGCGGCACCTGCACAGCTTGTATCGACGCTTGCCCCACGGGCGCACTACTGGGCCCTGGAGAACTCGATGCTCGCCTCTGCATTAGCTATCAGACCATCGAAAATCGGGGAAGCGTCCCCCACGAGCTCAGGTCCAAAACGGGGGATTGGCTCTTTGGATGTGACATTTGCTCGGAGGTATGCCCCTGGGCCCGCAAGGCTCCCGACCTAGCCTCCCGTTTTGGCAACCACGATGGCCTGCAGCAACACGATCTGGTTTCCCTCATAGATCCCGGGCTGAACGAAGCTCGTTTTTCTGCGGACTTCCAAGGGTCGCCCCTGCGTCGACCCAAGAGTGAGGGACTGGCACGCAATGCAGCCATCGTGCTCGGCAACCGCCCAACGGATGGTGCCCAAGAGGCGCTCATCGCGTCGCTGCAATCGCACCCATCCGCTTTTGTGCGCGAAGCCGCGGCGTGGTCCCTGATTCAGGGCTACGGCGAGGATCAAGGTGTGCGGGATGCTGTGGACCGGGCTGCTGCCAAGGAAAGTGGTCCCTCCCAAGCCCTCATGCGACGCAGCCTGGACGAAGGGTAGGCAGCGGGTTCCCAGCCCCCCCCTCCCTGGGCATGCAAAAA
>JARGOW010000518.1:0-2096 GCA_029212955.1 Planctomycetota bacterium
ACCCGAGTGATGATTGGGTGTACATCAAGGCGCACATCCTTGTGGATGTAGAAGTCCGCAAGAAAGTCGGTCACCGCCAGCAGTTGAACAAACTCCGTCCACATGTAATCACGCTCACCGCACTTCGTCGCGGGCAGGAGGTCCGCTACTTGGATGCCATAGGAATACGTCACCGGCTCATTGATCCGGGGACGGTCCCCAAGAATCCGAAGCTTGAAGAAATCCGCCCCTTGGCTGACATCGCAATTCTCGGGTGCCACCGTCGTCAATTCCTTCAATAGGATTCCCAGAGGGTCGGCTTGCAGGTCTCCCCCATCCAGATTCTTGAGCGGGCTTTTACTGTTTCCAGCAAAACGAAAGCCGGCGATCTTCAGGGGGACGCCCGAGCGCAATCGGCACACATCAGCCTCGGTACTGACCACCGCCACGTTCAAGCGGCCCGGCGTCGTTCCCGGAAGAATGAAGTGGGCGCTGTAAAAGGCACCCGCACGCACACCGGTGGTCGTCGCCCAGCCCCGGAAGATTTCGCGCCGCGCCTTGCGCAACATCTCGTCCTTCAACTCGGGAATCCAGGTGGCCAGGGCCGCATCCAAGTCCGCCCGACCACCAGCAAATGTGGCCAGGAAGTCCCCATACAACTTGGCCGCATGCCGCGCGTTTTGCACGACATCCGAAGGGGCGTCCGCATTTTCGGCCGCATCCAAAACCTTTTTGAGCCCACTGGCCGTAGGCATCAAGTGCAAGGATCCCAGGGGATTGGGGCTCTTGATGGCGCGCGTGATTCGACTGGCCAAGCTCTTGTCCAAACCCAGTACAGATATCAGGGTCATCGGGCGCACATCCGCTTCGCGGGTGGCTGCGATGAGAAGCTCTCCAAAAGCGGATTGAAGCCCTGAGGCGATTTCCTCGATCTCACGTTCTTCGGTCATTCGGGGTCATCTTGGGGGTTGCAGCGGAGGCAGGCGCAAGCAGTCTCCATTAGCTGCCCGACCATGTCCACAGTTTTGAGGGTGATTGACCTGAAGTCAGCGTTCCATCCCGGGCTTGTGACCTTTGGATGCTTGTCCTACCCATACCACACCTGGGGCCTGGACAGGGCCAGCTCTCCCAGCGCCCCCACAAGTCGGGCTGTCCATCGAATCCGGCCCCCCTATCCTGCTACCATGCAGCACACCCCAAAGGTGCCCGAATGGGGCATCTTCATTTGTATATGAGCGACTCACCCGCACCCTGGAATCCCAATCAAGACGAAGCGGACCGCCTTCTGGATGAGGCGGACCTGGCCTCCGAAGCAGAGGATTGGAAAAGATGCGAAGCCCTGTGCCGGCAGGCGCTAGCCCTCGTCCCCGATGACGAAAGGGCCTGCACGGATCTCGGCCTCGTCCTGATGGAGCAGGAGCAGTTCCGAAAGGCCCACGTGTATCTTTCCACGGCGGCCTCATCGAACCCCACCGCACCGATTTTCTGCCTCCTAGCCCACTGCGCCATCGAGCTTGGACGCCCCAGTGAATGCCAGGGCCTGCTTGTCCAAGCACTCGAAGTCGACCCGGACTACGACGAAGCCCACTGCAATTTGGGAGCTGTCCTGGCCGACACGGATCCGGAACTGGCCCGCTCCCATTTTAGGAAGGCACTGGAACTCGACCCCCTGCTCACCGCTCCCCTGATCGGATTGGCCCGGTTGTCCCGGGACGCGGGCGACTTTGAGCAAGCGATCGCTTACGCGGAACAAGCTGAAGGAATCGAACCGGATGATGTGCAAGTCCAGGAACTGCTGGGGCAAACCCGCTATGCCAGTCTCATCCATAACAAGCAAGCCCGATCGGACGCGGAGCACGAGCAATGTTTCGCTGCCACGGAGGCTGCGCTGCTACGCGCGGCGGCCCTCGATGAGCGCTCGCCCATCACCTGCTCCTACCTGGGAATGCTCCACCAGCATTTCGGCCAGCAAGAACAAGCCGAAGTATGGTTTCGCAAGGGTGGCGAGCTAGACGACATCGGAATTTTCAGTAGCTTGCTTGGCGAATACCTGGCGGACCAGGGACGCTACGCGGAAGCCGACGCTTTCATGGAACAGGTCGTCGAGCGCTTTCCCG
>JARGOW010000518.1:2139-3299 GCA_029212955.1 Planctomycetota bacterium
ATTATGCCTTACGCGAATTCGGTCGGTGCCTGATCCGCAATGACCGGCCGGATCAGGAGGACCATTATGAACGGGCTGCCGGCCTCTTTGAGCGCGCAGTTCAAATGGATCCGGAGTGTCCGTCGAATCTGTTCAGCCTGGCCTGCTCCTGGTTCTACGGGCACCGATCGGACGCGCTCAAAGCCAAGGAACTCTTACAACGGGCCTTGGAGCTGCGCCCTAACCACAAGGGCACCATCGAATGCTTGGAGGAGATCGAGGAACATCTCGCACAAGAGAACTCCGATTCGCCCGAGGGGCCCCCTGCCACGGACTGAACGCCAGCGTCATAGCCCGGAGGTTTAGCGCGCCCGTACCCCCGGGTCGGGAATGAATTGACCGCTGATTTTGACGTCCATGGCCACGTTGTAGGTGCCTTCAATGGACACGGAGTTTTCGTTTCCTGGGCGGAGTTCAACCTGGCCTGTCCAGACGCTATGCAGGTCCTCGGTCAGGTTCGATTCCTTCACGATATGGGTATTGCCCACCCGGATGCCCACGGGTCGTTTCCGTTTTGTTTCCACATTGGAGCCCAGCACCCGGTACTCCACCCGCTCCACCACAAAAACCATGCCTTCGGGAACCAGTCCTCCTTCGCAATAGGCGGCTTCCTCGCCCCTCGACTGAGGTACGCCGACCACGGCTAGGGGATCTGCTGCCAGCTGCAGATAGCGCGACTTGCCCGCCATGGACACCACGCATGGATTCCCCCCCTGACTCTGGACCTGCAACTGTAGGTGGGCGAAAGGTTGCTTCAGCTCCAAGCGCTTCCTTGCCGCACGTTTGAGTTGATCCATGAGAAGCCCCGGGTCGTTCTCCCCGGTGCTCCGGTGGGAGCCCGCGGCTTGGCCGCAGTAGTTTTCAGAGTACCAATCCAAGGTGTGGGTTCCCCCGGGCGCCACGGCATCCACCCGAAAGATGGCATAGCGCCGGAAGGGTTGGACCAACAGGTAGCAGTGGCCAAGCTCCAACTGGCACCGATCTCCGAGGGGCTCAACATCCAAGGACTCCCCATCGATGGCTTCGATTGAAACCTCGCCCAAGGGGTACAACGTCGCCCTACCAAATCTCAAGTGCCCCGCCTGAATCATGATGTCGGGGTTGGGTCCCCGCCGCATGGG
>JARGOW010000519.1 GCA_029212955.1 Planctomycetota bacterium
GCTTGGAGGCCGCGAATGGTCCACTCGTTTGGATGATGGAGCAGCTTCCGCATGGTTTGGACACCAGGGCATGGCCGTAAGCGACGTGAATGGCGACGGTCGGCCCGATCTGTACCTGGGCATGCCCAGCGGTGTGGGCAACCTGATGCTCATACAGCAAGCCGACGGCAGTGTCCGCGACATGGCCCATAGCTCCGGCATCGATTGGTACGACGACACCAAGGGGGTCCGGTTGGTCGACCTGGACGGTGACGGGGATCGAGACCTGGTGACGACGCTCAATCACTTCCTCGTGTTGCATACCAACAATGGAACAGGTCAATTCAAACTGGCGGGTTGGTGTGCCGCGCCCGACGAAGCCGCCTTTTATTCCATCGCTGCAGCCGATGTGGACCAGGACGGCGACTTGGATCTGTTTGGGACCCGCTACGTGACTACACGTTACGGGGAGAGCATTCCGGTTCCGTTTGAAGACGCCACCAACGGGCCCAGCAATCACCTTTTCCTGAACGAAGGCGGATTCAAGTTCCGGGATGGGACCAAGGAGATGGGCCTAGCGGAGGACAATCAGAGGTTCAGTTTGGCCGCGAGCTTCACGGACTTCGATGGGGATGGGGATAGCGATCTCTACGTGGCCAACGACTTCGGTCGAAATCAGTTGTATCGCAACGACGGCGGTGGTTTCACGGATGTGGCAGCCGAGTTAGGCGTCGAGGACCAGGCCGCGGGCATGGGCGTAAGTTGGGCCGACGCCGATGGGGATGGGGACATGGACCTGCACGTGAGCAATATGTTTTCGTCCGCCGGGCGCAGGGTCTCGTACCAGGAGGTCTTTCATCCGGGTGCCCCCGGAACGGCCCTGGAGGGAATTCGACGCCACGCCCAGGGGAACTCGCTTTGGATTCAAGGGGAGGACGGAAGGTTTACCGACGGCTCCGACCGGGCTGGCATCCGCATGGGGCGTTGGTCCTGGGGGACCTTGTTTACCGACCTGGATGGGGATGGGGATCCCGACCTGTACGGCCCCAACGGTTTTATGACCGGGTACGAATCGGATGATTTGTGAAGTCCATTTTGGCGGCGCGTGGCGTCGCATGCTCCGATTGGAGGGCAGGGGGTGGAAGCGTACAAGCGCGCGTGGGCGGCCATTTCCGGATCGCTGTCCAGCGGCTCATCCTGGAGTGGCCATGAGCACAACAATGCTTGGCTCAATGTGTTTGGACAAGAATTCCTGGATGTCTCGGATACCACAGGTTTGGCCTACGAGTCTGACGGTCGCGGGGTGGCTCGGGTGGACTGGGATGGGGACGGGGATCTTGACCTTTGGATTCGTTCCCGGACGGCGCCGGGAATTCGGTACGTGGAAAACCAGGCGGACCCGGACCATATCCGCTTGTCCCTTCGGGCGATTTCTGGCGATCAAAAGGGCCACCGCGCGGACGCGATCGGCGCAAGGATCCGCCTGGTCAGCAACTTCCGAACGACCGTCCATGAGATACGAGCAGGCGAGGGGTATCTATCCCAATCCTCCGATCAGTTCGTGCGTGCATTGACCCCACCCAACCGCAAGTCTGCGATTCCCGGAGAGCAAATCATCTCCATTGGGGTGACATGGCCCAACGGAGAGCATGCGGAATACGCCATGGGGCATTCCGGATCCGGCGCCTATCGAATTTTCCAGGGCAAGGATTCCGTCCAGCCAGTTAAATCGCGGCCAGAGTTCAAGGGCTTGGACGCCGGTCCATTGGAAACCCATGCGGGAGCCCAGCGGGTGATCCTGCGCTCTCCCTTGCCCATGCCCTGGCGCAAAATCCCCGAGTCGGAACCCAAGGGGAGTTTGATCTTGATCGTCACGGGCCCCGGATCCGAGTCCCTCAACATGGGCGCACTCAAAGCGCTGCGCGATGCCCATGGAATGCATGTGGAAATCCATGTGGCAAAAGGGCTCACAAAGTTGGGCAGCGATTGGACCAGTTCGCCGGTCATGGGCTGGCCCTTTGACGAACTGGACGACATTGGAGTCAAGGGTTGGAGCACCTTGCAGAAACACATCGTGACCTTCGCCCAGCCGGACTCCGTTCTGTGGTTGATCGACGCAACGGGTGCGGCCCAAAGCATGTACATGAACGGGTGGAATCCCGATCAGCTTGGGCAGGACATCGAGCGTTTTGTAAACAACAAGTGCCCTGGGGCGGAACGTGGAGCTGGCATGGGGCGTTGGTTCCATGGGGCGCCGAGAGGGCTGGAATATCTTTCCCAGGCCTTGAAGGAGGCGGGATGTAAACGATGGGCTGCGTCGTATTCGGATTGAGTCACTCGCTGAGGGGCTGGAGAAATCAGTAACAACCCCAGAACCAAGGCCTCCTACGGCGGGTTGAAGCATTCGACAGGGTAGGAGCCCCACCCCAAAGCACAGGACAACCCATGAAATACACACTCATAACAACCGCCCTCTTTGCATTCCTCGCAATTCCCGCCACGGCGCAGGATGTAAAGCCCGCGGACCAGGATGGAAAGCAAGCCACCAAGCGCGAGGAAATGCTCAAGCGTTTTGACCTGAACAAGGATGGCAAGTTGGATCCCACGGAGCGCAAGGCCGCCAGAGCCGATCGGGAGAAAGCCAAGAAAGGCGACAAGGCCAAAAAGGGTGAGAAAGCAAAAGAGCAGAAAGGCAAAAAAGAAAAGGCCAAGAAAGATCAAGCGGACAAGCGCCGCGAGCAAGCAAAGAAGCGGCACAAGGAAGTACTCGAACGGTTTGACCTGGACAAGGATGGCAAGCTAAACGAAGCCGAGAAAAAGGCAGCCCAAGAGGCTCGCAAGAAGGCCGAAGCTTCCAGGAAAGAGAAGGCCGGTAAGAAGAAGGAAGACGCCAAGGGAAAGGGTCGTCGACAAGGCGGAGAGAAAGGAGACGCGGAGCGTCGCAAGCAAGCACTTAAGCGCTTCGATGCGAATGGTGACGGAAAGCTCGACGAAGCAGAACGGGCCAAGGCGAAGGAGGCCATGAAGAAGCGTCGTGGCGAAGCTGGCCAGCGCGGCAAGAAGAAAGAAGCCAAGTCCGATGCAAAAGCATCACTTCGCCAGGTCACGAATCGGGATCGCACCCAGGTGAACGAACGACGATCAGGGCTTCAAAACGCTGCCATGGGACAGGTGATCGCCCAGCGCGTTGACCAGGAAAAGGGAGAAGCACGTGGCCCGCGCCGCGGAGCCCAGCGCGGTGAAAAGATGCAGCAGCGTGGTGGCGAGAAGAAGGGCCAGGCCCGCAGCCAACGCCGGGGCGGCCAACGCGGCCAAATGAT
>JARGOW010000520.1 GCA_029212955.1 Planctomycetota bacterium
GCTCCTGACCCTCGCCATCGGTAAAGGCCTGAATCGAAAGCCGTCGCGGGTGGGACAGCAAAACCTCACGTTGGTCCAGGGAAACCACAAAACCACATTCCTCGAGGACGCGGGCCACCATGGCGGTGGCGCGTTCGGAGGTGGGGGTTCCGGCGACCCTGGGCTGCTGGCAGAACTCGCGTAGCAAGGCTTGGGACGGCGGTGCGGCTTCTTGCCCCGCTGCGAACAGGGGGAGGGACAGGAGCGTGAGTAGGGAGATTCGTAGGAGGATGTGCATGGGTGGTTCGATCCAGGTTCCCAAGAGCATATCGCCCAGGCCGCCCCGAGCCGAGAGGCGCGTGGGGATGGGGCCGGAATTGGGCGAGATCGTAGGCCCGGGGTGGGGATTGTGGGCGCCAACCACTATCTTGACCCGGTGCAAAGCCCCAATTTCCCATTTGACGCCGTGCTGTTTGATCTGGACGGCACCCTGGTGGCCACCGACCGATTCTGGCCGGATGCGGCCCGCGCGGGAGCCTTGCGCGCCTTTGCAGCGCTCGGATTGGAACGTGAACTGCCCACCAGCGAGCAATGGATGTCCATGGTGGGCCTACCCATGGAAGAGGGATTCGACCGGGTGTTTGAGGACTTGGACCCGGTTTCGCGCAGGGCGGTGCTCGAAGCGTGCGAAGAGGAGGAAAAGTCCCTCCTGGAAGAGGGCCGCATGGGGCTCTTGCCGGGTGTGCAGGCCGCTCTGGAGGAATTGAAGGAGCGCGGCGTGGCCATAGGGGTGGCTAGCAATTGCTCCCAGTCCTATCTGGATTCGATGCTGCAGGCGGGCGGGTTGTCCGAGTGGGTTCAGGAATCCCGTTGCCTGGACACTCCCGGAATCCGAAACAAGGCGGACATGATTCAAGAGCTCTTGATCCTGTTCCAAACGCGCAGCGCCGTGATGGTCGGGGACCGGGCGGGGGATCGCCATGCGGCCTGGGCCAATGGGCTTCCCCACGTTCATTTGACCCGGGGCTATGCGGACCATGGGGAGGGCTATGGGGCCGAGGCCATGCTACCTGGCATGGACGGATTGATTCCGAGATTGCTGCAACGATCCTTCTGGTTGCAGGACGTGCTCGGAGGTTTGGGCATGACGGCTCCCTCCGGGGTTTTGCTGCTGGTGGGTCCCATGGGCGGGGGCAAGCAATGGCTCGCCCGGGATTTGGTTCGGGCCCTGGAGCAACGTGGACAAAGTGCCGTATGTGTCGATACTGCGCGCCTTTGTGCGGATTCGCTGCAATCCCTCACGCCCGAGGAGTTGGAGGATGGGGATCGGGTCCTGGCCCCGCGACGCCCTACAGAACTTGTTGGAGTCGGAGAAGGGGGAATGGAAAATCGTGCACGGAGCCTTCCTTCAGCAACCTTGGATTCTGCGAATGGCCGACCGGATTTTGCACGTGGCGTGCGACGCCGATGTGCGCGCGCGGCGAATTCACGGGGGAAGTTTGCTGGACCGCTACCCGCGTTTGGACCGGGAGTGGGCCTTGGGACCGGGGGCCCAATTGAGTATGCAGCTGGAATCGCGGTTTCCGCCCGACACGATCGCCCATTTGTGCATTTCCGGCAACAATCCCCTGGGCCCGGAGTCCTAGTTCCACTCCAAAGCCCGGTGGAGAATGCAAAACGCCCCGTTCGAAACGGGGCGTTTGCGTGGGCGAAGAGGGGTTCGCCGCGGTGGAATTCTTGGTGAATCCTACTTGGCGCACTTGGTCTTGCAGGCGTCGGATCCGGCGATCTCTCCGCATCCGCAGACCTTGGCATCCTTGCCCTTTTCCATCTTGCAGCAGCCGGGGGCGCCCTTATCGAGGGAGCAACCGGAGCATTTTTCAGCGCCGTCCAGGCAGCAATCCGGGGATCCCTTGACCTGGCCGCAACCTCCGCAAAGCATGATGCCGGAGGACGCGGCGTCCGCTGATTTGCAATCGGTCTTGCACTTGCCATCGGCATCGCAGCAGCTTTGGGCGGAGGCGGGGCATTGGGCGGCGGCCGTGGCGGGGCACTCTCCGGAGCTGCAATCCCTGTCCAAGGTGGCGCAGGAGAAGCTCATTAGGAGCACGAAGATAGAGAGGATCGGGGTGAGAACTTTCATAGGGGTGGGTATTGGGGGAGGGGGGCAGGGCTCGAAGGGGATTTAGACCCGGGGAGCCGATGATTGGGGGCCTCGTCCCCATTGCACGGGCAAAGGGGTCCATGGGGATGCAATCGGCCCAGTTGGGCCCAGTATACCCAGTTTTACACTGCAGAAACGCGTCTTTGGCCCCGGGTAGACCGGAAGTTGCTTGCCGTACCAGGCGCTTTGCACCTATTATGTCGCGCTTGGCAATCGGGCCCGGTGTGTATTTTGCGCGTCCCGGCCCACTTTCCCCCTCGTTGCCACCCCCTAGGAATATGGAACTGACCCTTCCCCAACGTCTGCAACAGTCCGTGCAGGGCTCCTTCCACAAGACCGCCCTCCTGCAGAAACGCGTCCGCGAATTGATCCGTGGCGCGGCTCCTTTGGTGGAGTCCCGTGAAACCAACCCGATCAAGATCGCCTTCCTGGAAATGGAGCGCGGATTGATCGAGCTGATCCCCGACGAGGAGCCGGGCGGATTGCCGCCCATGCGCTCCTAGTTTTGCTTGGACCGGTCGCCCGCCCCGGCGCCCGGCCGATCCAAGGTTTTTCACATGGGCCGTCGAGCGGACCACATCCTCGCTCAACGAGGCGGCTTCGTAGAGTTGCTGCGCATTCCATCCGCCCTTTTTGGGCTGGTCGCGTGGGTGCGCTCCCGGTTGTATGGGGCCCGCATTTTCCCCGTGTTGAAAGTGGACCTGCCGGTGATCAGCATCGGAAATCTGTCGGTGGGAGGCACGGGCAAGACCCCGTTCGTGGAGTGGATGATTCGCCATTTCCAAGGCCAAGGTGTGCACCTGGGCATTTTGGCCCGGGGCTATGGACGCAAGTCGGGCGAGTTGCTCAACGACGAGGGGCGAATGTTGGCCGATGCGTTCCCCGACGTGCTGCAAGAGCAAAACCCCGATCGCGTGGCGGGCGCGTTGCGGTTGCTCGATCGCAAGGCCGATGCCGTGGTGTTGGACGACGGGTTCCAGCACCGTCGCTTGCATCGGGATCTGGACATAGTGCTGATGGATGCCACCCGGCCCTTCGGCTTGCCCGCACCGGATGCAGGGGGTGAACCGGTCAAGGCATTTTTGCCCCGGGGATTCCTGCGCGAGGGAACGCGCGCCTTGAAACGCGCCCATTGCGTGGTTCTGACCCGCT
>JARGOW010000521.1 GCA_029212955.1 Planctomycetota bacterium
AGCCCAAGGATGTCGTAGAGCTGCCCCACCCGAAACACCAACTTCCCAAAGGAGCCCCACAAAACGATGAACGCCAACGCGCTGACCACACACCATGCCGTGACCAGAGTGTCGAGCTTGATCCATTTGAACGTGCTCAGTTCATTGCGCGCAAACACGCGCATCATGCCTGCCAGGATCAACAGGCGCAGCATGGAGAAGTCGGCACCGGCGATGACCAGGCGCTGGGCCTGGGGCAAGAAGCAGGCGGCGAAGACGATCGGATAGGCGGCCTTGTTGCGCTTGACCCCCATGGTCAACGCCATCAACGAAAACACGATCAGCAGGGCGATCGGGTGGATCGTCGTAGCTCCGTGGAAGTCCTGGGTTCCAAACCCATCCTTCTGATAGTGCTGGGCCAGCCAGAGTCCCATCAGTCCTGGTCCCCCACTCGATTCGCCTTCGCGTCGAAGGGCACGACAGGCCGACGCTTGTAAAGCTTCTTGGTGAACACGCGCTTGAACGTGCCATAAAAGGCCTGGGCGCGCTGCTTGAAACTCAGATCCTGGAGCCAGGTTTTCCCGGTGCCCATGCGCGTGTACTTGGGGGCGGCCACACCGAGCAGGCGGCAGGCCCAGTTGCGACCCCAGACGGCACCGCGGGTGTGCAGCAGATTCATCTGGGAATCGGGCAGCAGATGCGGAGCCGCTTTCTCCAGGGTCAGGGCTCCGGACTCCATGGCCGCCTTAAGGAATTCCCGGCCACGCTCGGTGCGCACCAGGATCAGCGATCGACCCGGTTCGCCCTCGGGGATATCCCGGTACCAGGGATCGCCCACGGAAATGTCCGCGGCTTCCCCCGTGTGATCTGCGCAGGAGTAGCAACGCCAGGGGCGGAACCTCTGCAGGATGCGGCCCCAGGAATCCGCGTAGGTCAATTCTCCGCCGGTGGGCTGCCCATCCGCGCCTTCGCCTTTCACCACGGCCATGCCCGGCCACCCGTTTCCGCGGTAGCGCACGGATTCAATGCCTTCGCGCTGGGGCACGCCCAGTTGCTTGGCCATTTCGATCGTGCCCTCCGTGGAAGGCGCGCCTGCGCAAAAAATCGCGATGCTCACGTCCACGTTTTTTGAAAGGCCGGGGCGCAAGCCCTCGGCCTTGTTCAAGGCCGCCGCGTCGCAGGGTTTGCCCACGAATACGCTCTTGCCATCCCCATCCTCGATCTGCTGGAGGCCGTCGCAAGGGCTGGCCGGTGCGTACCGGGAACCGGTGTTGACCATCAGGTCCTCCCGGGATTGGCTGCGCACGGTCTCGTTCAGGTAGGGCACGTCCCGGCGCGCACCGGTGTGCAGGACCCCGGTGCTGCGACCCTGCTCGAGGGCGAACAGGGACAGGGCCGTGGCCGCTCCCCCGCTGGATCCAGCCAAACGGATCTCGTCATCGGTGGCGTAGCCCTCCCACAATTCCAAAATCGGACCCCAGCCCTGCCACAACTCCTTCAAGTGACCCTTCGCGGGGTCGAAGGGGGGCAGTTCCATGGCCTTGCCCGGACACGCTTCGAGGGCTTCGCCTGCGCCGGCACCTTCGTCGACCATGGGACGACGTCCCTGTCCCAGGTCATCCACCATGCGGATGCCATCGGGCTCAAGGTAAGCGCAAACTCCGCATCCGGTGCAGAGGTGCTTTTCGGCGACATCCCGGATGTTCCGGATCGGTCCCATGAACAATAGGGAAAAGGGTTTCGAGAGGTAGGAATGGGTATATTCGGCGAACCTGCCGAAGAAAAGGAGACCGGGAGGGTCCGATTTGGGATCCTCGGGCAGCTTTCCCGAACCTGCATTCCGCGGGACCGGAAATCACCAGCCCCGGGCCGCTTTTACGCCTGTCACTCGCCCCCAACCCGCCCCCATCACACCGTGTCCGAACCGTTAGCCAGCGCCCCCCGCCTGTGCCTTTTTGGCGCAGCCCCCTCCACCGGAAACCTGGGGGTCTCGGCCCTGTTCCACTCCGCGGTGGCTGGCATGTTCCAACACCACCCGAACGCGGACGTGACCGTGTTCGACTTTGGCCGCGACAGCCACCCTCTGGACGTGCGTATCGGGGATGCCACCCACAGGGTGACCGCCATGGCCGCCAACCCCTCCAAGCGCTTTTATCGCATGGATACCTTGGCCACCATGCGAGTTTTAGGCCGGCTTCCGGGCCTGGGCCCCGTGCTCAATCCCGCTGTCAAAGCGGTCAAGCAGGCCAAGGCCGTGTGGGATGTGTCGGGAGGCGATTCCTTCACCGACCTGTACGGGGTCAAGCGTTTTTGGACCACCATGCATCCCAAGCTCCTGACCCTCGAACAGGGCACCCCCCTCGTGCTGCTGCCGCAAACCTATGGTCCGTTCAAGGACGCGGGCCTGCGCGCCATCGCCGAGCACGCCGTGGCGGGAGCGTCCATGGCCTGGGCCCGGGACGAGGAGAGCTTCGCCACGCTAAAGGACTTGCTGGGCGACAACTTCGATCCGGAGAAGCACCGGGTGGGCGTGGACCTGGCCTTTGGTTTGCCCCCGACGACCCCCGCGCAACCCATCGTGGATTCCAAAGCCATCGATTGGCTGTCCGAAGAAAAGGGCGCGGTGGGCATCAACGTGAGCGGCCTCATCTACCTGGATCCCAACGCGGCCAAGGATCAATACGGATTCAAAGCCGATTACCGGGAACTCATCCACGGCCTGGTGCGCGGCCTGATCGAACGCGGCGAACGCGTGATTCTGGTCCCCCATGTACTCGAACCCAAGGGCAACATCGAGTCCGACCCCCACGCCTGCGAAGAAGTCCTGGCCGCTATGACCCCGGCGGAACAGGAGCATATCTTCATCCTGAAACCGCCCTACACCGCGGCCGAAGTCAAAAGCGTGCTAGCGAAACTAAAGTGGTTCTGCGGCACCCGCATGCACAGCACCATCGGCGCCCTCTCCTCAGGCGTGCCCACCGCCGCGATCGCCTACTCCCTAAAATTCCAAGGCGTCTTCGAAACCTGCGACCAGTCCTCCGCGGTCACAAACCCGAGATCCCTAGAAACAGAACCGGCTCTTCAAAGCCTACTGGCTAGCTACGAAGACCGGGGAAATGCACATGCACGCCTGTCGGTAGCCTGGCCCATGGTGAAAGCCAAGGTGGAAGAGCAAATGCTGGCGATGCTCAAGGCTTCTGGGTTGTAGGGAGCGGGGGTGATTGGTGGGCGGCAGTTGCTGCGGCGAGACGGTTCGGGAGGTGCTGGGTGAAAGAGAGCGTTTCTTGTCTGTTCACACGAAGGCACGTAGTAGC
>JARGOW010000522.1:0-2873 GCA_029212955.1 Planctomycetota bacterium
AAGGTAATTCTGGCTCTGAGCACATAATCGTGCAGACACATTGACACGTGAGGAGTAGCAGCCATTTGAATTCGGAAGGAATCCAAGGGCCGCCAGGCACGACCAATCGAATCCAGTCGCTATCATGGTCATCCCTGAGAGCCCCCATTGAATCTCCGCACCCCATGATCCATCCCCTTCGAATGTTCAGCAACCTTTGCGTGCTGCTCACCCTGGTATTGGCCGGAGGTATGGCCTTGGCCGGAGACGCACACGAGCCCCAGCGCCGCCACGTGCTCATAATCGGAATCGATGGGGTGCGCCCGGATACTTTGCTCGATGCCAACACTCCCAATCTGTCAGGGTTGGCGTGGGAAGGCCGCGCCAGCTGGCAAGCAGTCGCCGGCGGGGGCGCGGACAAGGGCGACCCCACCCAGCAAGCCACCTCCAGCGGTCCAGGTTGGACCAGCATTCTGACCTGCGTCTGGGTGGACAAACACCAGGTTGTGAACAATTCATTCGAAAACCACAATCTCGAGCAGTACCCCCACATCTTCTCACGGATCCGCGATGCCCGACCCGACGCACAGCTGGCCTCCATCGTGCACTGGGACCCGATCAACGATCACTTGCTAAAGCCATTCCCCGGACTGGCAAACCATATCGAAGAAACTTCCAGCGACTTGGCCGTGGAGCAGGCCGCGCGCAAGTATCTCTTGGAGACCAACCCCGATGTGCTTTTTCTGCACTTCGACGAGGTTGACGGGGCGGGTCACGAACATGGCTATGGTTCTGGAATCGAAAAGTATCGTGAGGCAATCGAGAAGGTGGATGGCCATGTGGGGGGGGTGCTCAATGCGCTCAAGAAACGACCCCACTACGACGAAGAGGACTGGCTGGTATTAGTGACCACCGATCACGGCGGAATCGACAAGGGGCACGGTGGTCAATCCATTGACGAACGAAACATTTGGATCATCGCCCACGGCAAGAACATCACCCCGGGAACGCTGCCCCACGAATTGGGTCACACCACGATCGCGCCCACCGCGTTGCAGCACCTGGGCATCGAGTGCCCCAAAGAATGGGGCATGGTCGATGCGCTCGCTCTCGGCCGTGAATCGCAAAAGACGGAAGTGGAAGTGATGACCTTCAACATCCGCTACGGAACGGCCAACGACGGAGACAACTCCTGGCCCAAGCGCAACCATTTGGTCATGGAGGTCATTCACGACATGCGTCCGGATGTCCTGGGTTTGCAGGAGGCCTTGCGCTTTCAGTTGGATGAAATCCGCACCCAGTTTCCGAACTACGGGGAGGTAGGGGTGGGCCGCGACGACGGTGAAACAAAGGGCGAATACACCGCCATTCTCTATGACCGTCAGCGCTTCGATCTCTATTTCGATTACACGTTTTGGTTGTCCGAAACCCCCGATGGAGTCGCTTCCAAAAGCTTTGGAAACCGAATCCCGCGCATTTGCACGGTTGCCTTCCTCCGCGATCGTCACACCGAGCGATCCTTCGCGGTCTACAACACCCACTGGGACCACGAATCCCAACCCTCCCGCGTAGCCTCCGCCAACCTCATCAAGCTTCAAATCGAAGCCATCACCAGCGAAGTCCACTGGGGCCAAGAAAAGTCCGACCCCCACTCCAACATCGTCCTGGGTGATTTCAACGCCGGAGAACAAAACCCCGCCTTCCTCCACCTCCTAAAACCCAACCCGCTCCCCCTAAAAGACACCTACCGAATCCTCCACCCCGGCGCCAATAACACCGGCACCTTCAACGCTTTCCAAAACAAAACGGCCGGCCAAAAAATCGACGCCATCCTAGTCGACTCTACTTGGACCACCCTTCAATCTGGAATCTACCCCACCCCAGAGGGCCAACCCAACCCCTCCGACCACTTCCCTGTCTGGGCGCGGTTGAAGTTTACCGAGTAGGCCGAAACCACCACCGAACAATCAAATCCACCGGCATGCAAGAACTGCGACGCAGACACCCCTACCCCCCAATCGCCGCCCGCATGTCGAGGGCGCAGGAAGCGTCCGCTTGGAAACCCGCCAAGTAGGGGTTCAGGTCCAGTTCGGTGATTTCGGGGTGGTCGGTTAGGAGGCGGGAGAGGCGGAGGAGGATGTCGATTAGGTGGTTTTTGTCGACGGGGGGTTTGCCGCGAGCGCCTTCTAGGAGTTGTTGGGCGCGCAGGCCGTTTACCATTTCTCGGGCGTCGGTGGGGGTTAGGGGGTGGAGGCGGAAGACGACGTCTTTGAGGATTTCCACGTGGATGCCGCCCAGGCCGAAGGCGATCATGCGGCCGAAGGCGGGGTCGGTGGCGACGCCGAAGAATGTTTCGATGCCGCCGCCGCGTAGGGATTGCAGGAGGACTTGCATGTCCTTGAGCTTGCCGGCGAAGCGGTCTTCGAGGGTGTCGTAGGCGGTGAGCAGTTCCTCGCGGGAGCGGATGTCGAGCAGTACGCCGCCCGCATCAGACTTGTGGGACAGTTCCTGGGACTCGACCTTGACGACCAGGGGGAAGCCCAGGTTGCGGGCGGCTTTAAGGGCTTCTTCGCGGCTGGTGACGAGCTTTCCGGGAACCACGGGGATGCCGTAGGCCACGAGCAGGTCGTGTACTTCCTTGGTGGTCAGCAGGCTGCGTTTGGCCTTCTTGGCGCTGGCGAGAACCGTGTCGGCCTTCTTCTTTTGCACGCGAATCGTCGGGGCCTTGTCATCGGGACGGTTGCGCAGGTCCTGGATCTTGAGCAAGCCGGCGAGTACGCGGGCGGCGTCTTCCGGGAAGCGATAGTTGGGCACGCAGGCGTCGTGTAGGATTTCGATGGCCGGGTCGCCCTTGGTTTTGCCGGGTAGGCAGGTCACCAGGGGTTTGTCCATCA
>JARGOW010000522.1:2883-3285 GCA_029212955.1 Planctomycetota bacterium
TGTCCGTGTTTGGCGAATACGCGGGCCACGGACTCGGTGTTGATCATGATGGGTGCCACGAAGATCGCGAGCACCATGTCCACGCCGGGGTCCTTGGCGACGAGGGCCAGGGCCTTGTCGAAGGCTTCCGCATCCGCGCTGGCGATCATGTCCACGGGATTAGCCACCGAAGCTTCCGCGGGAAGGAACTTTTTCAGGGCGTTGGTGGTCTTGGTGGTCAGGTTGGCCATTTCCAAGCGGAAGGAGGAAATCGCGTCCGTGGCCAGGATGGCGGGGCCGCCCGCGTTGGTCACGATTGCGATGCGTGGGCCCGTGGGCAGCACGTCCTGTTGAACGGCGCTGGCCAAATCGAACAGCTGGCTCATGGAATCCACGCGCAGCACGCCGCATTGGTTGAGCAGG
>JARGOW010000523.1 GCA_029212955.1 Planctomycetota bacterium
AGGTGTGGCAGTAGCTCATGACCGTTCCGTTGCTGATGCAGTTGCGGGAGTTCTGGCACTGTCCGAAGTAGTTGGAAGAAGCGCACTCGTCGATCGGCGGGCAGTAGTCGTGGGTGTGACCGGTGCCGAAGTTGTGTCCCAACTCGTGGGCCATCACTGTGAAGTCCCAGGTGTTCGAGCTTTGGGTCACGGGGAATTGGGTTCCGCCGCTCATGTTGCCGCTGACGCCGAAGCCCCAGGTGGAGTTGCAGAGCACGTCCAGGTAGGCCACGCCGCCACCCAGGTTAGCGCCACTCATGAAGTGGGCCAGGTTTCCGCCACTGGGAATGTTTCCGATCCATGCGTTGCGGAATTCGTCGAGCACCGCGCCTGCACCGCCGCCCTGGGAGGTCCAGGGGTCGTTGGAACTCGTGTAGAACTGCAGGTAGGGATAGGTCAGGACCACATCGATCTGCGACTCATAGCGATCGGAGATCTCAGCCAACAGGGTGGCCGTGTAGGTCTGACATGCGGTCAGGTTGTTCCAGTTCTGGTAGTACTGGTAGTCGGTTTCAACGGCGACCTTGCACTCGAGCGTGCTGCCCAAGTTGAAGGTGCTGCCCAGGGACTGGGTCTGCGCATCGTTGAGAATCGAGGTCGGGGTCATGGGGCCGTTGAGGATTCCATCGTTGCCGCAAAGCTCGCGGGGTGCTCCGCCGAGGCCATTCATGATGCTCTCGGGAACCAGACGCGCCTGTGCTTGGCTCCAGTCGTTGCCGGGGCCAGCGAAGGCCATCAAATGGTTGTACTCACCGTCGGCGAGGATCCAACCGTTGCAACCATGGCTTGAAAACGCCAAGAACACATCGGAGCCGACGGAACCCGAGACCTGGCCACGCCAAAGTGTCAAGTCCAGGGCATCAAACGTGCTGGGTTGGCCGTTCACCTGGACCCCCATGGAACCGAAGTCGTAGTTCACCCGCGTCAAGTCCAAGTCAACGATGGCGCCGCCGGGAAGCTCGACCTGATCCATGATCAGGGCCTGGCGCCCCATCAGGTCCACGAATGCGCCGGGACGGGCTTGGTACTCAAAAGTACCATCGACCAGGGCTGTGGCTTGGGGAACGAGGGGGAAAGGCAACGTGTCCACGTTTTGGGCCAGGGCAGGGGTGCCCATAAGCCCGGCTAGAGTGAGAACTCCGGCAGGGATGAGGTGTTGGATAGCCATACGTTTTGGTGGTTTCGAGACTGGAGAGAGATGTGGCGCAAACCATTCGGAATGCGCAGTTTACGGAAAGGGCAGGCCTCCCGAGACAACTTGGACGTTACAGACCGCCACAAGGATCCCAAGTTTATCCCCCTATTCCATCCTTGGTTGGACCAGTCCCAAGGACCGGCTCCCCAGTCCCAAAACAGGATCTGTGCCCCCTTCCCCCGCCTCCTGTACCCGTGGGCGGCCCAGTTTGGGTCCGATGGCCCGCCTTCGGCACCGGGGTTCGACCCCAACGACAAGCGCCCCAACCAGCAGGCGGAGCCTGCCGGTTGGGGCGCTTTGCATGGGCGAACGACTAGGGGTTCGCCGGAGGGGTTTCGGGGGCAGGAGCCGGGGCCGGGGCCTTCGGCGCGGCGCCTTCCTTGGGTGCCCCACCGGTCTTGGGTCGCTGCAGGCCACTCAAGGGCGTGAGCAACATGGTCATCCGTCGGCCCATCATCTTGGCGGGTGCCTCGATTTTGCCGGTGTCCTTGAGGGCTTCCGCCACCTTGGTCATCACCTCAAAGCCATGCTCCGGGTGGGCCATTTGGCGACCCTTGAAGATACAAACCACCTGCACCTTGTGTCCGGAGATCAGGAACTTGCGTCCATTGTCCAAACGGTAGGAAAGGTCGTGATCGTCGATTGCCGGGCGTACGCGCAGTTCTTTTAGCTGCGAGGATCCCTTGGTCGTGGACTTGTTGGCCTTGTCCTTCTTGCGCTGCTGATACAAGAACTTGCCATAGTCCATGATCTTGCAGACGGGCGGGCGGGCGTTGGGCGAAACCTCAACCAGGTCCAAGCCCAGCTCTTTGGCACGCCGGCGGGCATCCTGGGTATCGACCACTCCGGCCTGTTCGCCGTTCTCATCGACGAGGCGAACTTCGGGTACGCGGATGCGTGTATTTTTCCGGTACTGGGGACCGGTTACTTTGTCTCTTTGGTGTCTACGTTTGCCCACTGGGCTCCTGGGTTGGTTCGGGTGAGAGTCCGGGGCTTCGCGCCCCACTCGTTTGAGAGCATACGGGTCTGGGCGGTTCCCCGCCAGACAGGCCCCGTATCAGGCCTCGCTTTCGAGGGAAATATGAACGTCTTTGAGCTGTTGGGGCTCCACGCCAGAGGGAGCCTCGCACATGAGGTCCGTGGCCTGCAATGTCTTGGGGAAGGCCACAACGTCGCGGATGGAGTCCAAACCAAGGGTTAGGGCCACCAAGCGGTCCAATCCGATGGCAAAACCGGCGTGGGGCGGGGCTCCGTGGGCCAGGGCCTCCAAAAGGAAGCCGAATTTGGCCTTTTGCTCCTCTTCGCCGATGCCGAGCAGCTCGAAAACCCTCTCCTGCACGTCAGCACGGTGGATTCGCACGGATCCGGACCCGAGCTCCCAGCCGTTGAGGACCAGGTCGTAGGCCCGGCTGGCCATGTCGGCCGGCTCCCCTTCCATACCCCAGCTTTCGGGGGCGGTGAACGGGTGGTGCGAGGAGGTGTAGCGGTTTTCTTCTTCCGACCATTCGAACATGGGGAATCGCGTGACCCACAGAAGGTTCCACTGCCCCTCGGCGATCAGGTTGGCGGCCTTTCCGATGTGCAAGCGCAGGTCGCCCAGCACACGCCAGCAAAGTTCCTTGGCCCCGGCGGCGAACAGGATCAAGTCCCCATCCTTGCCCCCCACTTGCTCGAGCAACTTGGCACCGGGCTCGCCGTCCATGAATTTGGCCACGGGGCCCGCAGCACCGCCGGTCAGGCCAGGTTTCCACCAGGCGAGTCCAAAGGCGCCGCTTTCTTTGGCGAGCTTCTCGAGGCCCTTCATAGCCCCGCGCGAGAAGTGCTCTCCGCCGTTCGGCAGGCAGAGCGCCATGACACGGTCGCTACTGGCGATCGCTTTTTCGAAAACGCCGAAGCCGCAATCCTTGGCCCATTCGCCCAGGTTCTGTAATTCGAGTTCGAAGCGCGTGTCCGGCTTGTCACTGCCAAAGCGTTCCATGGCCTCGTGCCAGGTGATGCGCGGGAAGGTAGCCGGCAGTTCCACATCC
>JARGOW010000524.1:0-753 GCA_029212955.1 Planctomycetota bacterium
CCAGGGAAACGCTCGCGAGCCCGTTCTTGGCCGCATACACGCCGCCCAGCCCAAACACGTCCCCATCCAGTTCGGTCAACGACCACAGGGCGAAGGCATTCCACAGAAGTAAGCCCGCCGTCAGCCCCGCCCAGCCAAACAACCCGCACCGCAACCCCGTGGGAATTGCGGTGCGGTGTACCTGATGCAGTGGACCACGCCTTTCCGGAGACTCCACTTTCAACGGAATCGAATCGAAACCGCGTCCGTGAAGTTGTTCTGCCCGTTGTCCCGGTACCAGGCCTGGAAGTTCCAAGTCTGGTTGGCCATGGCCACGTCGTAACCAGGCGCAGGCCGGGGCAATCGCATGAGGTCCAGATCAAGTTGCATGTAGTACCCCAATGCAAGGTGGTTCTGATTGGACACCTGGGCCTGGGCCGGCTCATTGAATCTCCCGATCGCCATTCCGCCGCCCAAACAAAGGTTGCCTGCGGATCCTCCGGGATGGGCCACGAATCCTTGGCCTTGAGAGCAAAGGAAAATGCCGAGCTGGTCCGCGGGAAGCTGCGATGCCACAAGGGTCACCCGGTTGCTGTTGCTGCAATCGGACCCATAGGCGTTTAACTTTCCGGCCTGCCCCGTGGAATTGGTAGCGGCAGGACCACAGTATCCCGACCCGATTGGTACCACACCGGAGCACTCGTCATACACCACGATCCAATCCGGCGCGGATAGTACGACGGGCCCACCGGGAGCGCTCACGCGCCCTTGAAC
>JARGOW010000524.1:763-3254 GCA_029212955.1 Planctomycetota bacterium
CATTCGAACCCTGGGACGGCGTGTCCCCCATGTGCATGGTCACCCGCAATTCACCATTGGCCGGGATGTTCCCGGCCGGGATGAACCCCGAACCCATGGCAGCATCCATCACCAAGCGGCCCACATCGGTTCCATTGCTGACGACTTGACCGAAGGGCGAGAACGCGTACTCGACCATGTCCCCCGGCTGCCCGCGGAACGTCAGTACGATCGGTTTGGAATCCAAAATACTCGCCGGCACATCCACGGAGGACGCCACGCCCGGTTCCGCGGTGAATCCGCTTCCCAATCCACCGAGGCCTCCCGACGCAAGGCCGCCGAACCCACCTGCTCCCCCTTGAAGAGTGCAAGACTGCACGAACACATCGCCATTGGAAATGATCGCATGCCCCCCATTGCCGCCCGTGCCATTCGATAGGCCAAACGCTCCATCGCCACCTCGCCCACCGGTCACGCTGCAGTCGGATAAAAACACCTCCCCCGTACCAGAGCGGACCAAACCGGGTCCTCCGTCGCCTCCATCCAAGAACAGAATCGGGCCCGGATTCCCCACGAAACTGGAGTCAAAAATCCCCACCTGACTGTCGCTGATCGTCGCGCCTCCGGTGGGGATCGTCAAAGTCCGCAACGCCACATCCATGGAATCCATGACACGCAGCCAACCCCATCCTACGGAATCATCCAGGCGCACGGACCCTTGGCAGTTCCGAATGGTCACCGTACCCCCTGCAACAACCCCGCGCAGGTAGGTGCGTTTGTTGGAAGCCAAGTCCTGAATGAGCACGCGACTGACATGGTACGTCGTGCCCGGGATGCGGGGCACAATGGTCAGTGCCTTGTCGTCGACCGTCAGGTCCGAATAGGAACCGGGGTCCACAAGAATCGTGTCGCCATCCAGAGCTGCTGCAATGGCAGCGGAAATTTGACTGTGGTCTGCGGGTGAGGCCCCAACGGTTAACACTTCCGCGAAAGTCGTATTGGCGAGGATTGCCGCGGCGATCCCATGGATGGCAGGTGTTTTCATGAAGTGCCTTTGATAAAGAAACGGTGATGAAGCATCGGGAATCCAATTCGAACCCGATCCATTTCCACCATACAAAAAACTGGGATTCCTGCGTTCTTCACATACAGGAGTCAGGTTTCCACCGCGGAAGTGTCCAATCCCAGGCCTAAGAAAAAGCCCGCACGGCCGCCAAGGGGGGCTGTGCGGGGCATTTTATCAGGGCCAGGACGCGCTGATCGTTTCCCTAGTACCGGTGAGCGCGCAATTGAGAGCGGCCGTTGACGAAGGCTTCGGTCAGCTTGAGTTCGGGACCTTCGAGCACGATGAAATCCGCCGCGTAGCCGGTTTGTAGGTAGCCTAATCTGTGGGAGAGCCCCAGGGCGCGGGCCGGAGCTTCCGATCCCATGGTCAGTGCTTCCTCCAAGGAAACCACTCCGCGCTTGGTCAGATTGCGAACCATTTGTAGCTGACTGGATGCGGAACCGGCCAATTGGGGCTCGCCTTCGGGATTTTCGGGGGGATAAAACGCGGCCCCGTCCTTCACCAGGTGCTGGCGTCCATGGGAGTGGAACACGTCGCATCCTGTGCCAGCGCCCTGCAGCGCATCGCTGACCAAGCACAGGTTTTGGGGACCGCGCGCAGCCAGTGCGATTTGCACGGCGTGCTCTTTCACGTGTACGAGGTCGCCGATAATCTCAGCAAACATGCCGCCGCGGGTCATGGCTTCGCCGGCCAATCCCGGATCGCGGTGATGCATTCCGGTCATGGCGTTGAACAGGTGGGTTACCCCGGTAGCTCCACTTTCGAAACCGGCAACCGCTTCTTTGCCGTTGGCCATGCTATGGCCAAGTGAGGTTCGGATTCCCAAGCGCTTGCACTCTTGAATCAAATCCAACGCTCCGGGCAACTCCGGCGCCAGGGTGATCGTGCCCACACCGCGGCCATCCCCCATGTTCGGGCCCAGGATCTTGCGCAGGGCTTCGATGCTGGGCGTTGCCAGATCCTGTGCAGGCAGCGCACCCGCGGCCATGGGATTGACAAAGGGCCCCTCCAAGTGGGTACCGAGTACGCGGGCGCCTTCGCCCTTGCGCAATACCGCCCGTTCCCCGTCCAAGGCCTGGGCTTGCAAGCCCAAGGTTTCCGGATCCGCCGGAAATAGGGTTGGCAGGAAGGACGTGGTGCCCACCCGCGCCAGGGCCAATGCCATGGCGGGCAGGTTGTCCAAAGGATCGGTACCGCCGAAACCATGCACGTGCAGGTCGATCAATCCTGGAGCGATCACCGGGCCCGTTGAGTCTCCGTCTTGAACCTCATCCAATTCGACGGCTTGAATGCCCTCGTGGTCAAATCGAATGCGGCCCCGTTTCAGGCGCCCTTCGATCAACAAACGACCTTCGCGTTCGATCATGATAGTTCCTCTTCCTTGCGCACATACCAAAGGATCGTGCGTCCGTACTTTTTCTGACTGACAACCCAATCGTCGTCAAA
>JARGOW010000525.1 GCA_029212955.1 Planctomycetota bacterium
GAACCTCGCCGGGGGAGTAGAGCTTGTCCTTGCGCGGTAGGATGTCCTCGCGCTTGCCGTTCACAAAGCGCATGACCGGATAGTTCCAGGACGGCTCCTTGCACTGCTTGCGGATCTCGTCCTCGTAACCCATCACGTTGTTTCGAATGGCGACCGGATGAAACAGGGTCTCTGCCGCTTCGACGATGAGGGGGAAGCTAAGGGGGCCTTCACCGAAGGCCACGCATCCAGCTCACCCGGGCACCTCTTGGAACAACAGCAGGATCGGTTTGTGGTCCGCGGCACTGCGCTCCAGCGCGGGTTCCAAAGTACGCTCCCACTGGACCGTCCCGAGCTCTCGGGCTTGTTGCGTTGTCTCCACGGAATCCTGATTGAAAAAAGGCACGGCCGCCAAAGCAGCAAGACTGAGGGTTTTCCACATGGGCCCAGCATACGAAAGGAGCAGGATCCCGTGACGAATGGATCACTTAGCCCCACTGCACCGATTGCTGGGGGGCAAAATCAGCCGGAGGCGGACCCTGTACCGGTGGTTTTGGCCTACCGGGAGCCTGGTTTCGCATCCTTGAGTTTGGGTCGCGCCACACGAACGTCCAGGGAAAAATCCTGGCGGCGGAACAGGCAAACACCGTCGGGTTTGCAGATGGAGTACACCACGTATCCGGTCAGGGTGCCCTTGCGGGCTTCCTTGGGTGCATGGATTTCGAAGTCCAAAGCCAATCGTTTCTTGGTGGAGGCTTCCGTTGGCTGGGGGAAGGTCTGCAGTTTGTTGTCCATCCGCCAACCCTCCGGTGCTTGAATCCAGACCTGGGCGGCATCGGTGTCCGGGGTCCATTGACTCCCTGCAAGCGGCTTGATGGAAAGGTGAACGCGGGCGCTCTTTTCGCTCGGACTTGCGTCCGGGTTCACGATGTCGGAGTGGGGGGCGGAGGCGCATTCGATGCCCACGAGGACTCCACCGTCCCGTTCCAGCTTCCCCCCAGGATCCGGTTCCACCTGTTCGGAGGTTTCCGCCCGCGCGGGGCCGCGCTTGCCTGCGACCTCGGATCCAGACAGGACGGTCTGCAGTGGGGCGTGGGGTTGCCCACGTTCTTTAAGGTCGGAAAAGGCCTGGTTCACCCAGTCGTAGAACGGGTACGGCTTGTCAAGGCGCGGTCCCCATTGTTGGATGCGCCGGCGCCAAATGTACTGGTTGGGGTTCCGTGTTAGCGCTTGCACCCAGTGATCGATGGCGGCCTGGCCGTCCCCCTGGCTCCCATGGGACGAGTCAAAGCGCAACCTGCGAGCGACCCCAGCACGGAAGTGGTCGGCGGCTTGCACGTCGCTGGCGGCCAGACGTTTTTCGGTTTGCCCCACCAATTCATCCAAGGCAGCCTTGCTTGGGGAGGTTTCTGGAACGGGCCACAGAACCCGGCTCATGGAAGCTTTGACCGCTTCGAGGGATCCGGGGCGGTGGGCGATTCGAGTGCGCCCCATGCTGGGTGTGACCCAGGGTTCTGCGGCTTTCCAGTCACCGTCGGGCGGTGAGTTCTTTGCGTCTATCAAGGCGCGCAACCTTTCCGGATCCTTGGGCGAAAGCCCCGTGGCGCGCACGATGCCATGGGCGTCGACGAAGGACGCAATCAGCACATATTCCACACCCAGGGTGTTGAACGGATCCCAAAGGATCGGGAAGTCCAAACCCTGCCAATCCGCGTACAGTTGGGTGCGGTCGGGGTGTTGCTCTTGCACGATGCCAACCACCTGCAAGTCACCCGATTCGCGCAGTTCCTTTGTGATGTCGCGCCAGACCGGCACGCTCTTGCGGCAACCCGCTCACCAGGAAGCGAATTGAATCAGGAGCATGGGCTTGCCCCGGAGGTCAGACAACCGGACCGACTTTTGGCCATCGATCGTGGGAAGAATCACATCCTGCAAGGGCATGTCGATTTGGGTGCCGACGGGTTCCGGATTGGCTGGGACTTGCATGGTGAGCGCTGCGATGAGTGCGAGGATCATGTTATGGATCGGCGGGGGGAGTGGACAGGCGAACGAGGGCGCAGCCTATGCGCTTTCACCTTCCCCGTACATCGTGGAGGTGATAAGGGGAGCCATGAAAATGAGCGTCGCCCCAGACACAAGCTCGACGATCAAAAGGGTCGTGGAGTTGGCGTTTGCATACATGGGTTCGTTGACAAGTACTTGCACCACGAGTTGTTTGGCCGCCCAAAAGATGGTCGCCACGCCAAGGAATTTCAGGAGCAGTGTAAATAGTTCGCTAGTGGTCATGGCGTAGTCTCGTTTGGGTTATTGGGGAGTGCCCATGAATAGAATCGCGGGTATCAGCAAGCTCGCGTTGAAGCATGCGTGCAAAATGACCGAACCCATATAGCCAAACCGCGATTGCATGGCCCACAGGGCCAGCCCCGTTACAAACTGGGGGAGGGGAACTGTGGGGTTGTCTGGATTGATATGGGCGAGGGCAAAAAGAACGGTGCATAGGACTCCAAGGGGCCACATGGTGGTGGCGTTGGGACGAATGGTTTTGCCTAAAGCCCGCGGGAGAACCCGGAAGATGAGTTCTTCCGAAAGGGGAGCCACCACAACGCCCATGAAAAGGATGAGCCCGGGATTCTCCCGAATCATTTCCAAGATAGGACCATCATCCGTGCCCGCTTGGATTCCCATAGCTTTCCCGAGGCCTGCCACCATGAAGTTGAGAAACCACAGGGCGGGTACACCGGTCAGGATCGCTCTTGCAAGTTCACCGCGACTCCGGACCGGATTCCAGCGCAGTTCCCCTGCAAAGTGGGTTCGGAAGCGGCGCCAACGACCCAAGTTCTCAATGGGGTCTTGGGCTGGATTCTCGTCCGAAAGGATTGGCGAATGTTGGGTCATGGAGTTGGGGGACAGGATGCTGTCGGGGCACAGCATATCAATCAACCGCATGGATTCGGTTGATAGGAAGCCAATCCTATGCCTAGCGAGGTTGGAGGGGCTGGGGCCGACACCACATTCTTGGAACCGATCCAATACCGGGGATCCTCAGATTTCGCGGCTTGAGCCTGAATCGAAGGTCGTGGGTCCGCCCTCGCAATCGCTATCATTTTTTGCGTCCAAACCGCTAGGTAGACCCGTAACGGGCAGACGGAAACAACTCAAATGAATGCGCAACACCAACAAGAGCTCGAAACATTCCTGAAAGGCATGATGCGTCGGAACCCCGGGGAGACCGAATTCCATCAGGCGGTGGAAGA
>JARGOW010000003.1:0-7399 GCA_029212955.1 Planctomycetota bacterium
GCACAGGAGACGATTCTGGAAGTCATGGTCGATCAGGAATCGGTGGAGGCTGTTCCCGAGTCGGGACCTGCCGAGTTGCTGGGGGCCTCGGCGGATAGGGACCAAGAGCAGCTCCGAGAGTCCGCGCCCACGGCCTCCCCGGTTGAATCCGCCAAGTCCGATACCAATGGGCCGCGGTGCACGGTAATCGGGCACGTGGTGGACAGCAACAATGCGCCCTTGCCGGACGTCTCGGTGCAATTGGCCGGGTACAAGGGCTGGGCTGAGGGGCTCGATCTCCCGAGACTGGAAGGGCGCTACGACTTCCGCGGTTGGGAGACCATCACCGATGCCAACGGGTACTTCCGATTCGAAACACCCCTTCCCACGGTCGAACGCACCAAGCTAGCGATCACTCCCGGTCCCTTTCACGACTCGGAATCCATGTGGTTCGGCGAGGGAAACTCCCGATCGAAGCCGCCCTTGCTCGAGGGGGAGCGCGACCTGGGCACGATCACCCTGGAAACGACCGGAGCCATTACAGGAACCGTGGTCGACGTGCATGGTGCGCCTTTGGCCCAGGTTAAAATGAGCATCGGTCCCACGCCCAACACCACCTACAGCCGTGACGCATGGACCGATGAGAATGGATTCTATTCGTTGGGGCATGCGCCGATCGGAACCTACGGGGTGTCCACCAAACTGGAGGGCTACCTCAACCAATTCCAGGAGCCCGTTGAAGTGGTTGGAGGTCAGAAACGTGAGGGCGTCAACTTTGTCCTGGAAGCTTCTCCCACCATCGAAGGTTTCGTGGTCAATGAGAGTGGTCAACCCATTTCGGGTGCTCGCATTATCGGTTGGCCCACCGGTGGCGCTGGGGGAAGCGCTGCCAGCACGCGCAGCCGAAAAGATGGCTCCTTCACCATGTCTCTTCCCCAGGTTCAACCCGTATCCATGGCGGCCAAGCTGGATGGCTACGAGACATGGGGTGAAGAGCATGGCCGAGGCACGGTTTTTGAACCGGGGACCCGTGGGCTTCAAATTGTGATGCCAACTTTGCCCCCCACACGATTCTTGGTACTCGACGATGAAACCGGCCAACCCCTCGTCCGGTTCGGGTTGAATATCCTTGAGGACAATGGCTCCAAGTCCACGGGATCGTTGCACACCGAACGGCGCCGCCCCCGGTCGAAAGACCATGCGGAGGGCATTGCGGAAGCGACCGCCCGCGAAGGCGTCGACTTGTATGTGATCGCGGCCGACGGTTTTCTTAAAGCCACCGGGGATGTCGAGCACGATCAGCCGGGGAGCGGACTGCAAACCGTTCGACTGCGGAAAGGCACGGGCTTGTCGGGCAGGGTCCTTTACGAAGGTAATCCCGTTCCTGGCGCCAAGGTACAAATCGAACGGGGAGTCCTTTTGTCGGATCAGCACATGAGCAGCCTTTCGAGCCAGGGCATTCAACTGCTCAACATACCCAAGGGCTGGAGGCCGGATCGCTCTAGCCGAAAAACTATTCTCACCGATGCATCGGGCGCATTCCTGTTCGAGGGCCTTGAGCCCGGCACCTATCGGGTGGACGCCAATGCCAGCGGCAAGGGGAATGTCCCCCAAACCACCGTGGAGCTCGCTAGAGATTCCCGAAACCTCGGGGATCTGATTCTGGCTCCAAGTGGAACGATCGTTGGGTCCGTTCAGCTGCCGGTCCATGTGGAACCGGAGGGTTTGAGTGTGTACCTGAACGGTGCTCGCAATGGCCGCAAGGCGCTGGTCAACGCTGCCGGAGGTTTTACCTTCACCGAAGTGGCTGCCGGCACGCACACCTTGCATTTGGCTGGAAGACCCGGCGAGTTGGCGGCCACCAATCAGGTCGAAGTCCAGGTTGCATCCGCGGATTCTGTGAACGTCACCCTGGATGCCCGGGACCGCGCCATGTGCGAGGTGACCCTCCTCATTGACCTGGGAGGGCTGGATGTCGAGGGCATGATCGTGTCACTGGAGGCGACTGAGGAGGGGGTCCAGGAGCGCTTCCAGCTGGGGCCGTGCGATAAGGACGGGCGGGCGCGCGGGCATGTACGCGCATGGGGAAAGGCCTCCGTCGAAGTCTGGTCCATGGACATGCCAAGCCTGACCCATCCCGATGTTCGGCTCGATCTGGTGCCCGGCGGAACCATCGATAGAGTGGTGGCCTATGAGCTCACAAGCCTATCGATCACACTTCCCCCTAGGGTTGGCTTTCCCGAGCGGGGCAATGCGCTTGTGAAGCTGAAGTACGCCGACTCCACTATCAGCGAACAACATCGCCGACTATGGTTTAGGGAAGGATCACTCAAGGACGGCGCGTCCAAAGCTGCGCGAATCAATGGGCACACCCTGACCCTGGAAGGCCTTGTCGCAGGCAGCTTGCAATTTGAGGTCAACCTAATGGAGAGCATACCCCACGATGAAATGCCCGAATCGAACTTGGAGACGGTCAGCTTTGGGGGCCAAATGATCGATGGCAAACTGCTCATGAATCAACCGCCCTACCTCTCCCATGCACAGACCATCGTGCTGAAATCCGGCGAAGAGTTCGTGATTCGACTACCCTAGTCGGAAGGTTGCGATCGAAATCCAGGGATCCCCGTCTCCGAGACCCTACTCCTCCTCCATCACCTTGCGGGTGGACACGATGTTGTCCTTGCACTGTTTGATGTACGGGGAATCCTCGCCGAGGACCTTGGGTCCCCCATCCACGACCTCCTGCCAAAGTTTGATCGCTTCGGCGTAGTTCTTGTTGAGCAGATTCCAACGGGCCGCATTCATGCTGGAGTAGAGGGTCGCGGGATGCTCGCTGCTGAGGACTTTGCGCCTCCCCTGCAAGGCTTCGAGGATCAGCGGGCCCGCCTCCTCCAGCCGATTGTCCATCATGAGCAGGTAGCCCAGGTTGTGGATCGCTCCCAGGGTTCCAGGTGTTTCGCTTCCGTGCTTGCGACGGCGGATTTCCAAGTTATCACGCAGCAAGACCTCCGCCTCTGTGAGCTGCCCGGCCGCCTGCAGCATCATTCCCAGGTTGTTGCGGGTGCTGATCGTGTTCTCGTCTTCCCTGCCTACGGTTTGCTCCTGGGCTGCGATTCCCCTGCGTAACTCGCGCTCCGCCACCACCATGTCGGAATCGTAATAAGCCGCGGTTCCCAGGCCCAATCGTGCCTGCAACGTCAACTCATGGAGCTCGCCAAAGTGTTCCATGCACTCGGCGACCGCGCTGCGGAAGTGTTCCCGGGCGGCTTTGTAGTCCTGGGCTCCCATCATGACATTGCCCAGAACAATGGCCTGACGTTGGGTTTGATAGCGGGCGGGCCCGAGGATCTCGCGGGTTGTGGAGTGCACCTCCTCCATCAACTCGAGGCCCTCCGCTGCGCGGCCCAGGTTGAGCAAAATGCCCGCCAGGTTGTTCCCTGCCGCCAGTGTGTCCGGGTGGTCGGAACCCGACACCTTGGTGTGGACTTCAAAGCCCCTTCGGGCCAAGAGTTCCGCTTCCTCAAGCTGCCCCGTCAAGAGGAGGAACTGACCTAGGCGGCTGCCCAGGCTGACCGTATCACCCGAATCCACTCCCCAGGCTTGAATGGCAGCCTCGTAGGATTCGCGCAGGTGTTTCTCGGCCTCTTCATCCTGGTTGGCTTCGCTTAGGGCAAGACCGAGGATGTTCTGCGCCACCAGGAAATCGAACTCATCGTCGGGTTTCTGCTGCTTGAGGCCTTCATAGGCCTCCCTCGCAACGGCCACCGCGCGCTCCTGCTGGTCGCCCTCCCAATAGAGGTCCAATGCGATCATCCGGAGCGTGTTGAACAATTCCGGCCCATCGGGTTTCCCCATGGAACGGCGAATGCGAACGGCTTCTTCCAAGTGTTTTCGGGAGACTGCGAAATCGCCAAGGCTAAAGTAAATGCGCCCCACCATTTTCAGAAGGCTGGCACGCACATCCGGCTGTTCGGCGAATTCATCTGCGCTGGTGTCGAACACGCGGGTCAGCACATCCACGACCTTGGTGTCCGGACCTTCCACCCTTGGATCTGCCGAAGAAAGCGTGGTTCGCATGAACTCATTGATGGCCACGGATTTATTGCGCTCCCGATCCGCCACCTGATACACAGCGGAGATCCAGGCCAACGCGCCGATCAAAGTAAGCAGGGCGGCTGTCGCTCCGAGAACCGGCCAACGGTGGCGCGAAACGAACTTTTTGAAGTGGTAGGTCTTTGTATGCGGACCTGCCAGCACGGGTTCATTGGCCAGGAATCGATTGAGATCCGATGCGAATTCAGAAACCGATGGGTATCGATCGGCCCGGTCAAACTCCATGGCGCGCTGCACGATCCATTCCAACTCCCGATCCAACTCCGGTCGAAGCTCGCGCAGATTGCGAAGTCGCCCTTTCTTGGCTTCCTCAAAGGCAGCGGGCAGGGAGAGTCCTTTCAAGTCAAGGGCTGGCTCTCCTGTGAGCAACTCAAACAGCAAGGCCCCGAGGGAGTACACGTCGGTGCAGATATCCACATCGCGCCTGGAACCCCGCAATTGTTCGGGGCTCATGGCTCCCAGCGTGCCCACGACTTCGCCACTCATCGTCCATTCCACTTCTTCGTCGCCCTCTTCTTCCACCAGGCACGCCACGCCGAAGTCGATGACCTTGAGCGAACCCTGGGAGTCCACCAGGATATTGGAAGCCTTGAGGTCCCGGTGAATCACGCCCTTCTGGTGCCCGTGCTGCACTCCAGCACATGCAGCGAGAAACAAGCGAATGCGCTGTTCGGTGGATAGTGCGTTGGACTTTGCGAACTGGGTGATGGATTCCGCATCCTCCACATATTCCAGCGCGAACCAGGGCAATTGGGCGCCGCCTTCGGTGCTATGAATCCCCGATTCCAGGACGTGGGCGATATGCTCATGCTGCAAGCGACCCAGCACTTCGGCTTCGAAGAGGAACCTTCCACGAATCCTTTCGGTGGAAAACCCCTCGCGCAGAATCTTGAGGGCGACGGTGCGATCCGGTGAATCCTGCTGGGCTTCATAGATGGTTCCCATGCCTCCCGATCCGATCCTGCGCACGATGCGGTAAGCACCGATTCGATCGGGAGCACCGGGCGTGTTCATGGGTCCATCGGACCATGCATCTTTGAGTCCACCCAGTTGCGCGCCGGTGGGAGGCTCCAATTCCATTTCAGGATCCTCATGGGCCTGGAGCAGATCATGGACCAGGGTGCGCAACTCTTCGTCGCCGGCACATGTTTCGCTAAGAAGGGCGGCGCGCGTTTCGCCTTGCTCTTCGACCGCACGCTCGAAAATCTCCCTGGCCCGACTCCAAAGTTCGGGATTCATTGATCGTCACCCAATTGGCGCTTCAAGAAAGCCCGCGCCGAAAGCCAGCCGCGCTCGCAGGTGCGCGTCGATACGCCGAGCACCGAGGCGACCTCCTGGGTGGCCAAGCCGCCAAAAAACCGCAACTCCACCAAACGCGCCAGTTGACTATCCACCGCTTCTAGCTGGGTCATAGCGTCGTTGAGCGTAACCACGTCGATACCGCGCTCTTCATAAACGGCAACGATGTCGTCCAGTGCAACCCGGTCGTGATCGCCCCCGCGTTTGACCGCCCTTCGTGCCCGTGCGTGATCCACCAAAAGGTTGCGCATGCTCCGCGAGGCCGCCCGCAGAAAGTGGGCCCGCCCCGTCCATTGCCGACCCGAGGACTCGTCGAACCCAGCCTGGTCGCTTTGATCGCTCCCCAAAAGTCGCATCCAAACCTCGTGAACCAAAGCTGTGGGCTGAAGGGTGTGCTCCGCACGCTCACCACGCATCAGGTTGGCTGCAACCCGCCGCAATTCCCCATAAACCAGCGCGAAAAGCTCGTCGCCAGCACCGACTTCACCGTCATTGACCCTTTGAAGGACCAGGGTGATGTCTTGGGGTTCGCTCATGGCTCCTAGTATGTCGGTAATTGCCGGGGGCGCAACCAGGGCTTTCTGACCCCTACTAGAGACCCTCCCCCAACCCCAATTTGGGGCTGGAGTGCACGGGGATAGAACACGACTTGGACCAGACCCCTATCGATTCCCAATTGGGGGCGGTGCGCCCGGCTTCTAGATTCGTGCCCAAATGGGCGATGGAATGCGGCCGATAACAATAATGCATGTTAGTCCGCTACTTTATGACCCCAACCGTTCGCACCTTGGAAGCGAGTCTCTCGTGTGCCGACGCTTGGCAGTGCTTCCAACGGGACGGCCTGCGCCGTGCCCCTGTTGTGGAAGGCAATCGCGTACTGGGTCTCATCACCGACCGGGACCTGGTTCGGATTCTTCCGCGAACGGTTTCCGACGTGGACGGCTTGGCCTCCATCGATGCGCTCGACAAGACGATCGGGGAGTGTGTGAATCCAAACCTGATCTATGTGGAACCCAACGACCACCTGGAAACTGCCGCGCGAAAACTGCTTGAGAACCGAATCGGCGGCTTGCCGGTGATTTACGAGGGGCGGCTCAAGGGCATCATCACCGAAAGCGATCTCTTCCGTGTCTTCGTGAAACTAAAGCACGACTCCGAAGCCACGCGCCTCACCCTGCACTGGCCCGCGAACCATGGGGAATCCCAAATGCCTACGCGCATCGCCCTGGCCACCGGCGTCCGGTGGATCTCTCATTGCCCTGCGGGTGGCCGGCGAAAACATTGGAGAGTTCGTCACCAGACTTCTCGAAGCCGGCTTCCTCCTCATCGACCGGGCAGATCCCGAGGATTTAAAGTTAGCGGGGTGAACTGGCGCGTACGCGCCGTTTAGAACACGAGAGGCCCCGGCGTTTTGCAACGCCGGGGCCTGTTTTGATTACTTCGCGGATTAGCGGCTAACTTTCGCTGAGCTCACCCGCTTGGCCGGCACCTTGGCCGACATGAAACGGCGGATGTAATCGGTGATCACGTTCAAGTCCTCCTCGAGAGCAAAGTGCCCAGTATCAAGCAAGTGCAACTCCACGTCCTTGAGGTCACGACGGTAGGGATGCGCTCCAGCGGCGGGGAAGATTTCATCCTTAGCTCCCCACACGATCAACGTGGGTGGTTGGTGTTTGCGAAAGTACTTCTGCCACTCCGGGTAGAGAGGAACGTTGGTTCCATAGGAGTGGAACAGCTCCATTTGGATCTCCTTGTTGCCGGGGCGGTCGAGAAGGAGCTGGGTCATATTCCAGTTGTCGGGGCTGATCGCTTCGGGATTGCGCGCACCATTCTTGTATTGCCACTGGGTCGCGCCCATGGTCACAAGGAAGCCGAGTGCGTCGATATTTTTCATGTTAGGCTGCTTGTAGGCCTCCTTCACATTCTTCCACCAGGCGTTATCGAGGCCCTTGTTGACCGCGTTGCGGTCACTCCAATAGTGCTTGATCGGCTCCCAGAAATTGTTGTC
>JARGOW010000003.1:7409-11863 GCA_029212955.1 Planctomycetota bacterium
CGTTTCGACGCGCTCGGGATGGGCGGAAGCCACGCGGAATCCAATCGGCGCGCCGTAATCCATCAGGTACAAGCTGTAGCGGTCCAAGCCGACTTTTTCGGTGAAGGTCTCCACGACCTTGGCCAAGTTGGCGAAGCTGTAATCGAATTCATCCACCTTGGGCATGGAGCTATTGCCAAATCCGGGGTAATCGGGCGCCACCAGGTGGTAGTCCTCGGCCAACTTGGGGATCAACTCGCGGAACATGTGGGACGAAGTGGGGAAGCCGTGCAGGAGCAACAGCGTGGGCTTGTCCGGAGAACCGGCCTCCCGGTAGAAGATATCGAGCCCCTGAACCTTGACGGTCTTGTATTGAACCTTGGTCTCGGGAGTCGTGGATTCCTTGGACTGGGCCAGTCCGCTCGGTGCCAACATGGAAACGCCTAGGGCGAGGGAAAGGACGAGTTTGCCGGCTTGCGCCAACGGGTTTTTGATTTGGGACATGACGAGAGTGAGGGATTAAGGGGTTTCGGTGCGATCGCAGACGCCAACCAGAAAAGCACGCAGCTCATCCGGTCGAAGGGCTCCGCTCACGCGGTTGGTTTCCTGGCCATTCATAAATGCCAAGAGGGTTGGGACGGATGCCACGCCGTACTGCTCCGTCAACTCCGGAGCCGCATCGATGTCGATGCGGACCAGGGTCAAGTGTTCCCCAAACTCTTGTGCGAGGATTTGCAGCTCCTGCGCCGTTCGGCGACAGGGTGCACACCAGGCTGCCCAAAACTCCGCGACCAGCGCGTGTGTTTGGTTGGCCAGCAGGCTTCGAAACTGCTTCGGCGTAAGGATGGGGATCGAGATCGGATCAGACATGGCGTGGTTCTCCAGTGGCCGGAAGGCCCGTGGTCGACGACATCGCCGATCCACGTTCGCTCTGTGGAATGCACGGGCCATGCCAATCGAAACCAATACCTACAACGCCTGCACTTGAAAGCACTTAGGTCGAAACGGGGCAGGTAAGTGGCAAACCACATATCGCGAAAGCCGCGAGAACTCGTACGTGGAGGCACGAGAACTCGTCACCATGCTCCCCCATGAATCCCACCCTCCTGCAATCGATCTCGCTGGACATCGCCGCGACCCGCTCCGTCAAAGTCGTACTGTCCGGCCTGGTCGATGGACTAGCTGCGGACCCCCACGTTGTGCTAGCTCGCATCTGGCTGATCCAACCTGGGGACCAGTGCTCCAACTGCAATCAGCGAAACGATTGCGTCATGAATGTGGATTGCCTGCATCTGGTGGCTAGCGCTGGGTCCTCCCAGGTGGACGCGAAGCGCAACTACGGCTCCCTCGAAGGAGCCTTCCGACGCTTCCCCATGGGCATCCGGAAGATCGGCAAAATTGCCGCAACCGGGCAAGCCATGAATCTGAGCCTGCAAGGTGACGAAGCGCCATGGGCGGCGGTTCCCGAGTGGGTCAAGGAGGAGGGCATCCGGTCCTTCGCTGGCCAACCCCTGATGTTCCAAGGCAGCGTGGTTGGCGTGCTGGCCATCTTTTCACGCCAAGCGATTCCCGAACAGGACTTCCATTGGCTGCGCACCTTTGCAGATCACGCGGCGGTGGCCATCGCCAACGCACGGGCATTTGAGGAGGTCGCCAAGCTCAAAGAGCAGCTCGAACAGGAACGCGATTACCTGCGCGAGGAAGTCCGGGTCGATATGAACCGTAGCGGTTTCGTGGGTCAGAGCCCCGCCCTAGCCCAAGTCCTGCGCCAGATTGACCTGGTTTCCCCCACCGAGGCCAGCGTCCTGGTCCACGGTGAAACCGGCACCGGCAAGGAGCACGTGGCCACCATGCTGCACGAAAGCAGTGTGCGCGCCACGGGGCCCATGGTGCGCGTCAACTGCGCCTCCATTCCTCGAGAACTATTTGAAAGCGAGTTCTTTGGGCACAAAAAGGGCGCTTTCACAGGCGCCACCCAGGATCGCGTGGGCAAGTTCGAGATCGCGGACGGCGGGACCCTGTTCCTCGATGAAGTGGGCGAGATCCCCCTCGAGCTTCAAGGGAAGTTGCTGCGAGTGCTCCAGGAAGGCACCTATTCGCGTATCGGCGAGGATCGAACGCGTTCCGTCAACGTGCGCATCGTGGCCGCGACCAACAAGGACCTGAAGCGCGAAGCGGCCGAAGGGCAATTCCGCGAGGACCTCTACTACCGGCTGGCGGTTTTCCCCATCGAAATCCCGGCGCTCCGGGATCGCAGGGAGGACATTCCCTTGCTGGCCAGCTTCTTCCTGCAAAGAACCACAATCCGAAGCAACAAAACCGGCCTGGTGCTGCGCAATCGGGACGTGAAGGCGCTGACCGAGTACGACTGGCCTGGCAACGTGCGCGAGCTTCAAAACGTGATCGAGCGAGCGGCAATCCTGGCCACCGCAGATCGACTGCACTTCGACTTGGCGCCGGTGAACTTGCCCCGGCCGACGAAGGACCGCACTTTCCCCACCGGCCCAGGCAGCCCAGGGGCGATTCAAACCGACGCGCAGATTCGGGAGCTGGAAACCAGCAACCTGCGATTGGCCCTGGAGCAAACAGGTTGGCGCGTCTCCGGGCCCGCGGGTGCTGCAGCGCTTTTGGGCATCAAACCTACCACGCTGACCTCACGCATGAAGGCCATGGGCGTGAGTCGCCCGGGCTCTCCAGGCTAGCTTCCGGGCCAAGACAGCCCCAACCAAGCCAGCAAGAGGCGCACGACCAGTAACCCTCGTAGGTGGCCCAGGTGTCTGCTGGTTCTTGGCCCCAAAGCTTGACCATCCAACAACACGACATCTCGTTACACACGACGAGATGTCGTGTTTTTACGAGATGTCACGAGTCTGTATTTGGCGGCCATCACCGCTGAATGCCTTTCATAGAAGTGACTTACGTCACCTGCGCCCCGTTGGCACAGCCGGTGCATTGGGTTCCCTGTCCGCTACCAACCAAGGAACCCAAACATGAAAACCTCCCTCCTCACCCTCGCTTTCCCGCTCGCCATCATCGCAGGTTTCGCCAACCGTTCGGAGCCGGCTCCCGAGCCCGCAGCCGGCCCCGCATCCATCGAAGCTGCGGTCGAAACCTCCGGAGCCATGACCTTCGACCCGGCCAATACCGCCCTGGTGATCACCGATCCCCAGGTTGACTTCCTCAGCCCCGAAGGCGTGGCCTGGGGAGTGGTCGGCAAGAGCGTTATGGAAAACCACACCATCGACAACCTGGATGCGCTCTTCAAGACCGCCAAGGCCACCGACTTCCCGGTTTTCGTCTCACCGCACTACTACTTCCCCCACGATCACAAGTGGCAGTTTGAAGGCACGCTCGAAGCTCTCATGCACAAGATCCACATGTTCGATCGCAAGGACGCCCTGTCCCTCGAGAGCTTCGAAGGATCTGGTGCCGATTGGCTCGAACGCTACAAGCCCTACATCCAAGACGGTGAAACGGTGGTCACCAGCCCCCACAAAATGTATGGGCCGGAGACCAACGATCTGGTCCTGCAACTTCGCAAGCGCGGAATCGACCGTGTCATCCTCGCTGGAATGTCCGCGAATCTGTGCACCGAATCGCACATGCGTGAGCTCCTGGAGCAGGGCTTTGATGTCACCGTCGTTTCAGACGCCACCGCGGGTGGCATCAGCCCCGAACTGGGCGATGGGTACGCCGCCGCTGTCGTGAACTTTGGATTCATGGCAAATGCTGTCCTCAACACAAAAGACGCGGTGGCTTCGATGCAAGCTTCCACCAAGTAAGACCCCATGAACCCGGCGGTTCCCCCACCGAATCGCCGGGATTCCGCCAGCCCCCAGATCCATAACACGCCATGGCCCGCAATTTCCTCGACCTCACATTCACGCCATCCGTCGTCGAAACCCAATTGAAGTTTGGGCACAAACAAGGCCAGCGAATGACCCAAGCCCGGGGAACCGCAGAAATGCCGGACGATCTGCTCTCAACCTTCGAGAAGGAATTCATCGAAAGTCGGGACAGCTTCTACATGGCCACGGTCAACGAAGATGGCTGGCCTTATGTGCAGCACCGCGGGGGCCCCACCGGATTCCTGAAGGTCCTGGACGAAAAAACCCTCGCCTACGCGGACTTCCGCGGGAACCAGCAAATGCTGAGCATGGGCAACCTGCAAGACAACGCGCGGGCCTCCATCTTCCTCATGGACTATGCCCGTCAGCGACGCTTGAAGCTGTTAGCCCATAGCGAGTTCGTCGACGCGAGAAACGCCTCGGGCAGCATGGATGAGATCCTCAAAAGACTATCGGATCCAAGTTACGCGTCCCACATCGAGCGCATTGTGTTCTTCCATGTGGTGGCCTTTGACTGGAATTGCCCACAGCACATCACCCCGCGCTTCACGGAATCAGAGTGGCGCGCCCTTCCATCCAACGAAACCACTGCCAACTAGTATCATGCTAACCACAACAACGACCATG
>JARGOW010000003.1:11889-17902 GCA_029212955.1 Planctomycetota bacterium
ATCGCGACTTCCGCGACCGCCTGCGCAACCACGAACCGGAAGCACTATCCACTTTCTTCGATGGATACTTCGATTGGGTATTCATTCGAGTCCATCATCGAATCCGAAACCGACAGATTGCCGAAGACCTCACCCAGGACATCTTCCTCAAGATTCACAAGGGCCTTCCGCGCTTTGATACGAGCAAGGATTTGAAACCCTGGGTGTTGACCATCCTCAAAACCACCTGCGTGATCACTGGCGCGCCCAAGGCACGCGAAGGACCCAGCAAGGCCTCGAAGAGGTCAGCGATTCACTTCCGAGCATGATCGTCGAGAGCGACAACTCCATGGAACGAAAAGAAACAGTCGCATCCCTCCGTCAGGCCATTTACAAGCTCCCGATGGCAGTGAGGTCCGTGCTTCTTCTGCGCACCTACGATGAACTTAGTTTTGTACAGATTGCTCGCATGCTTGAGGTGACACCCGGGGCAGCACGCAAACGTTACTCGCGCGCGCTCGCCGAATTGCGCGACTCTTTGCCCATCCAGTACGGCGACATCAACGTCACGGCCTCACTCGCATAAATGTAGGGACCGTCCCAGTCATTCATAATTCGATCCCTACGATTGGACCGATCGCTTTTCCACCCACTGTGCACCAGGCCATTGCCGGGTGGTTGCAAACTTCAGATCCCAGTAGGTTCACGGCCTACCATCAAGCCGCTGTGGTCGACGTTGCCGCCTGCGGCGTAGCCCCACACAAACTCGGCTTCGAACCCTGCGCGGATGTTCTGACCTCCAACATCACCCGGGCTAACTTGGATTTGGCGTGGGATCGGTCAACGCTTGGTTTGCATAGCTGGTTCAGCAAAACCTGGGGCTGCAGGACGATGCGAACCTGATCAAAGATTCGCGCAGTCTGGAATTGGATGGACGAGCGATTTCTTTGACCCCCCACGAGTATCACCTGGTTGAAGCGCTTCAAGGCGAGAATGGCCACACCCTAAGCCGCAGCGAGCTGCTCGAACGCGGTTGGGAAGGTGGGGGGTCCGTTGGCAGCAATGTGATTGATGTGGCCATTCAAGGCCTCCGCAAAAAGCTGGGCAAACGCTCCGACATGATCGAAACCGTGCGCGGCGCCGGTTGTCGCTGGAAGTCGTGGTGTGGGTACATTCCGCCCCCCATTGACTTCACGTGGGGGCTTCCCGGTCGATCGCCATGTGTGGCAATGCGTATCCGGGGTCCTGTCTAGTTCAAGGGCAACGCGCCAGCGCTCCTCAGCTCAGCATGCCTTCCGCGCCGTAGGTCGTAACCGGCAGTCCGATAGCCTGAATTCGCTTCGCCATTGCGATCAGCCATTCGTCGGGGAGCGTGGACAATGAACTGGCCTCCAATTGGGCTGAAGGGCGGGCCAATCCGTAGAGCATCACGTCCTGGATGGGCACGCCGGCCTCTACCTGATCCTGCAATAGATCCAGATAGGCCTGAACTTGGCCTTCGCTCGGCTCCTCGCCGTCCCTGGCGAACATGCACGTTTGGATGCGAGTTGGAATTCGGGACGCGCACTGCTGAAGGTTTTCTTTCACTCGACCGTCGGGGATGGCCAAGCTGTTGATCCTCAGCCGATCCGCTTCGGTTCCCCCGTCGATTTTGAACCACACCTCCCCACCGGATGACTCCATGCGCTCTAGCGCAGTCTGCACATTCACCTTGTGCAACATGGATCCGTTTGTAATCAAGACCAACTTTACGTGGGACATGGAGCGGGCATCCATAATGTCCGCCACAACGTTCACGGCCTCAAGAAATTGGGGGCAAGTGGTGGCTTCCCCATTCCCCGAGAATGCCAAATCATTCAACCGGCGGGCTTCAGGCGGTGCGTTCTGCTCCATCCAATCACCACTGAGCACTTGATCCAGAAAGCCTTCCAACTCCTGGCGCAGCAATACCGGATCGAGATCGGGGGCCGCACCTCGCACCAAGCCCTCCACCTGGCAATACACGCAACGCCAGTTGCACGCATTGTTGGGATTCAGGTTGATTCCGATCGAGACCCCGCGAGAACGGCGGGAAACCACAGGGTAGACGTACTTCAGCCCCGCACGGTCCCGATCGTGATTCTTGGTATTCAGACCCATTGCGCTGAGATTCGTGGCCGTCTTAGGCGGCGAAGGTTCCGAACACGCCAGCGGTTACGAGAGCATAGACCAAACCGTCGATTCCAAATTTGAAGGTCACCCACCAGGATTGGCCTTTCCAAATCGAGTTGGTCACATCGCTCAAGGCATAGGTCATGAATGCCACCGTGCCGGAGATGCGGAACACGTCCATGTAATCCACCTCGGCAGCCAGGCTGAAGGACAGCACGTAGGCGGTGAATACGGAAACGAAAATGGTGTAGATAAACCACTGCAGCAGGCTCTTGCCGATCCGGGGAGAGCCCGAAGGAAGCACGGTCATGAATCCAACCGGGCCACGCTGATACTTCTCAATCATTTCATCGTTGGCCATGTCCTTCATACATTCGGTGAAGGGAAACATATAGGTGCCGGGTTCGATGTTCTTGTCCCGCATAGCCGACAGCACGTCGTCCTCGCCCGGCATGCCCTGGCAATCGGACTTGTGCATTGGGATCACCATGTGGAGCACCGAGCTTGCGATGAAAACAGCCACAGCGGAGAGAAGAATCGGCATCCAATATTCGGCCAGGAACGACATGTGATTTGGGGTGGGGTTTCAGGGGAATTCGAGACAGGTCGTCCAGCATATAACTTTATCGGTTGGACCCCTCCACAAAAGAATTGGGCCGGGCAGGTCCTTCCGAAGAAGGACCTGCCCGGCCTCAGACCAGGGGTAGATCAGGGTTCCTACCCCAAGCCCTAGATGATGTTGGCGAGCTCGGCTAGGACCTCATCCACGGTCGAGATGACCCGCGCGTTGGCTTGGAAGCCTCGCTGGGCTTCGATCAGGTGCACGAATTCCTCGACGGTGTCCACGTTGGACCCCTCGAGCGCGCCGCTGACCACGGACCCGCGTCCCAACACACCGCCGGTGCCATAGCGGGCATCGCCGCTGTTCACGCTGGCGCGGAATAGGTTTTCACCCACGGCCTCGAGCCCTTCTTCGTTGTTGAAGGATGCGATGCCGATGTCGCCCAGGGAGCGGGCCTGCCCATTGGTGTAGAAGCCAACGATTTGACCGCTGTCGTCCACGCTCAGGTTGGCCAGGCTGCCGTCGCTGTAACCGTTTTGCACGTCCACTGCGATGTTCTGCTGGCTACCGAATTGGGTTACGCCTTCGAAGCTGCCATCGGTTCCCAGGTCCAAGGTGATCGTCTGGGGTCCGTTGGTGCCGGGGAATTGCACGACGATGTCCTTGGGAACTCCGCCAAGACTGGTGGGCGCTCCATTCTCGTCGAACAACATGCCGGTCAAGGGACTATTCTCTGCTCCGGTCAAAACCGTGCCTTGCCCTTCGGGCAAAGCCGCGTAGATGTTCCAGCTCAAATCACCTTGGCGCTGCAAGGTCACCGTAAGCGTGCGTGCCACGCCCGATGCGTCGAAGACCTCGCTGGTCACAACCACTTCATCGGGGCCGGTTCCCTCCTCGGTCACGGACAGGGAGTGTGTGCTCCATGCCGTGCTTCCCGTGGAAGCCGCATCGTCGGAAAGCGAAAGGAGCAGATCAGACTCGCCCGCGGTACTGGCCTTGACCACGAGTTGACCGGAGCTGTTCAAGGTCACCGTCGCGTCGGTGTACTGGGCCGAAGTGAAGTCCACCAATTCCTGCAGGGTGGTTCCATCGTTGCCAGCGCCGTATACGAAGTTGGCGTTGATCGGCGCGCCATCCGTATCCACACCAGAGATCGTAATCACGTCACCAGGAACATAGTCGGCCAGGTTTGCGGTCAGGTCGTTGAGCTCAGAAGCTGCATTGACCGGGGTTTCGGTTCCCGAAGCCAGTGCGGTCGGCATGCCAATCGCTCCGGCCAGGTCGTTGGGCGAACCGGAAGAGAACTTTAGGGTTGCGTCCGCGCCGGCCACGTCCGTCACCACGTCGAGCACACCGCCGACGACGGTAGCGGTCACGCCGGGAATTGCGGAAAGACTAGTGGCAACTGTGTTCAAGTCGATCACACCGCCCGCACTCGCGGTGATGTTGATGACCTGGGGTGCGCCGCCGTTGGCCTTCAACTCCATGGAATAACTGGCGTTGGGCGTCAAGCCGGCGATGTTGGGGCCGGCCACGGTGCTGGTCAGGTTCGCGGGCGTACCTTCCTTGAAAACGTTGGTACTGGTCAGTTCTTCGGTCAGGGGACCGGTGACCACGCCGGGCAGGTTGCCCGCAACGGTCACTTCAGAAGTGGCTTGCGGCGGGAACAGGGAATCCACGTCGATGCTCATGCTCGATCCGGTGGCGTCGGAGACCTTGTAGCCCGTTACCAAGTCCACCAGGTTGCTATCCGCATCCAAGCCGAAGGAACCTGCGCGGGTGAAGAAGCTCTCGTTGCCGTTGGACACAGAGAAGTAGCCGCCGCCCTCCAGAGCCAGGTCCAAAACCCGACCCGTGCTATTCAAGGAACCTTGGTTGAAGATGCGCTGGGTGTTGACGTGTGTCACGCCCAAACCGATCTGCGAAGGGTTTGTGCCGCCCGTTCCAGCGCCCGGCGCAGTGGCGTAGTTCAAGGTCTGAGACATGGCCGCGCTAAAGCTGGCGCGCGTACTTTTGTATCCGGCCGTGTTGGAGTTCGCCAGGTTGTTACCGATCACGTCGATCCACTGTTGGTGGGCGCGCATGCCGCTCAGGGCGGAAGAAAGAGAAGAGCTCATATTGCTGGGTTGCTTGGGGGGGAGTTGTGTGCTGGGTTCGAGTGGTTGTGAGCGTTGGGGTTAGCCGTCGGAGTTTTCGCCGGAATCGCCCTCTGCGGATTCACCGTCGCCGGTGACCTCGCTGACCGCGCTAAGCGGGACAGTGGCTCCATCCACTTGGAGAACGGCTTGTCCACCTTCCAGGCGAACCGCCTCCACTTCACCGGAGATTTCTGTGCCGTACTCATCGGTGTACGTCACGTTGTTGCCAATCAAGGTGCTGGCATTGGTCAATTGGGACATGAGGGCGTTGCCCTGGTTCAGCGCTGCCATAGCCACCAGGTTTTCATTCACTCCCTGCATTTCCTCCAAGGACGAGAACTGGGCCAATTGGGCGATGAACTGCTCGTTGCTGGTGGGCTCGGTGGGGTCCTGGTTCTTCATCTGAGCGACCAGGAGCTGCATGAACGCGTCCTTGTTCAGGTTGTTGTCACCCGTGGTTTCCGGGGAAGCCGGCGGAGCGTATAGGTTGGCAATGGGGTTGATCATGGTGCTATGCGATTAGGTCCAAGCCACCCTCTAGAGAGGATAGGCGCGGGGAATTGGCCCCACCGGGGGCCTCGGATTCGATGTTCTGGTTGGCTTTACTGCCAAACCAGGCTTGTTTTTCGTCGGGAGTCTCCTCCTCCCAATCAAACCCCGAGCCGTCGCTGTCGAGCTGAAGGTTCAACTCGCTCAACTCCATGTCCGCTTGTGCAAACATGGCTTTCAATTCGGGGATGTACTTTTGTATGGCCTGCAGTGAATCTGCGGATTCGACTCGCATTTCGGCACGCACTTCACCGGCGTCCACGGTGACTTCGATGGCGACGCGGCCCAGGGCTTCGGGGCTCAGGCGCAGGATGGCCTTGTTCATGGCCGGTTGGATGCGCGCCTGAATCTGGTTCAGAATCGCTTCGGTGGGCTGGGCTGCTTGGCCGCCGAGCACCGAGGCGGTGGGTGTCGCTATCTGAACCGGCTGGGCTTGCGCCACGGGCCGGGAGTCCATGGTGATCGCTTCGATGCGCGCATCTTGGATGGCCGCATCGATGGACGGGGTGGCAGCGGCTTGTACTTGGGTGATGGGATCGGGCAGTGCGTTCTCGCCTTCGGTTTGGCTGAAGTCCCCGGACTGCTCAGACCCGGCGAACCCTTGGGTGGTGACCGGTGCATCGTCGACCAAAAG
>JARGOW010000003.1:17912-20794 GCA_029212955.1 Planctomycetota bacterium
AGGCGCTGATACAAACTGGCCCGGGCCAGGTAATCGGCGGCGCTGGCATTGCCCCCAGCCGGCGCTTTCGGGATTGCTACCTGGGGCGCCAGGCCAGCGGCGGGTGCACTGGCTTCCGTGGCGACCTGTGCCATTTGCCCGGGCGTGATGGTTTGATTTTGCAGCCCTGTGGAGGAGTCCACGGCAATCTGAGGAAGCTCGGCTAGGGCCGGAAGCTCCGAAGCGATCGGCTGCTCCTCGGTAGCTCCACCGGTCCCTTCTCCACCGAAGGATCCACTGGGAACGGTTTCGGGATCCACTTCCGCCTGGCCATCGGACAGGTTGACCTCGCGGGATTCATCCTCCCGGGAGTCCACCTCGATGGTCTTGCCTTCGGTCTCTTCGGGTTCCGCTTTCGCCTTCTCCTGATCCTTGCGTTGCTGGGTCGTGGAATCTTGCTTGGGGTCGGTTTCCCCCACCGATTCCGATCCGCGCTGGGACGGTTCTTCGGCCTGCTCGGGGCGACCCGCATTCTGCTGATCGGCCAAGGGGTCGGGAAAGCGCGCCGAATCCGACTCGGGCTGGGAAGTAGCCGACCGATCAGGTCGACCGTTCACGTCCACCAAGCGGACACTGTTGTAAGAAGACATGGACTCCATCACGGCCTAAGAAGCATTGCCTGTGCCAACCTCCCTTCAATCCGTAAAACACGCCAGAACATGCACTTATGGAGTTCCTGGATCGAGCCACAGGGCGCGATCGGAAAGGGCTACCGACTTTCACCGGGCAAACATTGCCCACTCGGAAATGGATTCCAGGTGTTCGACCGGGTTCCCCGCTGGCTTGGAAACCAAGAAAGTCATCGGCCCCGGCGGGTGCTCCCGGCATCATGCAAGCGCGCACCCGCCGCGAGCCCCATGCACGACCAACGCCCCCAGGAACCCAGCCTATGAAGCGCCTGCGTTTCTATTGGAGGGCCCGTAAATTCCTGCGCAAATGGGATCCCGCGGAGATCCGAGCCATGCTCGGAATCCTGAAACCGGGCGACGTGGCATTCGACGTGGGCTGCCACAAGGGCGGCTGGCTGTATTGGATGCGGCGCGCCGTGGGTCCCACGGGCCAAGTGTATGCCTTTGAACCCCAACCCGAACTCGCGGCTTACCTGACGGACATCGTGCAAGCCTTCGGCTGGCAAAACGTCTTCGTGCACACCTGCGCTTTGGGCTCGGGACAAGGCCACTCCACCCTGCACGTGCCGGATTCCACCGGAGCCACCTCCGCCAGCGCCTCCCTGGTTCCCGAAGTGGCTTCGAGTGAGGCGCGCGAAAGTGCGGACGTCTTAGAGGTGGAGATCCAATCCCTGGATGGCCTCGTGCAACGCCTCGGATTGAAACGCTTGGATTTCCTCAAGGTCGATGTGGAAGGATTCGAATGGGATGCGCTCGAAGGTGCCAAGGAAACTTTGGCGAAGCTGCAACCTTCCGTCATGGTGGAAAGTGAGGAGCGCCACCTACGCCCCACCCATCGAAACACGGCGCAAGTGTTTGATCAGGTCTTGGTCCATGGATACGAGGGCTACTTTTTCCCCATGGGCGGCAAGGCTCCGCTCCGTGAATTTGATGCATCAATCCACCAAAACGAAGAGGGGCCGCGGTTTTGGGACCGCGAGTCCTACGCCAACAACTTTTTGTTCACACCCAAACGAATTGCGGCAGGAGAGGAACCGCGGAGTTTGTAGAAGGGTTGGGTGTTCACCCCACGCGCGCCAAACGGTTGGGAAACCGTTGCATTCGTTCTTGTTTCACTGCGCTTGAGCAAGCGCCCAAGATCAACTAGCCCATGACTTCCGCCAGGAAGTTCGTGGCCGCTTGCCAGGAACGTCGGTCCGCATCCGCATCGTAGACCGTTCCGAAATCCGGATCGTTCGCCTCAGGGTTTGTGAAGGCGTGCATCCTGCCGCCATAGGCATGGAGCTGCCAATCGGCGCCGGCCTCGCTGAGTTCCTGCGCCAACTCCACCATGGATTCGGGGTCCGCCATAGGATCATCCCAACCGTGGCAAATGAGCATTTTGGCCATGATTGGATGGGTCACTTCGGGCGGGAAGGGAAGCCCGTGCATCGAGATTGCGCCCAGGATATCCGCTCCGCTGCGGGCCAGGTCCATGGCGCACAAACCGCCGAAGCAGTAGCCGATGATGGCTGTCTTGGCCGCATCGACTTCGGATTGATCGCGTAGGACCTGCAGGCAAGTATTCAGTCGATCCTGCAACCGCACGCGATTGTCCAGGTGGGGCTGCAAAAGGGCTTCGTTCTCTTCCTTGCTCGTCCCAAGCACACCCTTGCCGTACAGGTCGAGCGCAAAAGCCACATAGCCTTGCTCCGCCAGCGCCTTCGCCTTCTCGGTGGTGAAAGGGTTGCGGCCTCCCCAAGCGTGGCTGACCAAAATGCCCGGACGGGTTTCGGTGGCGGAATCGTCCCAGGCCAAGCATCCTTCAAGCAGGGTGCCGTCGTGGGTGTATTCGATCAATCTCGTTTGAATTGCCATCTCGTTGCTCGGTTACCGGGTCAAAATCTCGCAAGTACCATCGGCCTTGCCCATATAGAGTTCACTGGCAAGGTCGATGAATAGGCCACTTTCCACCATTCCGGGGACTTTGGCCAAGGCACTCTCCACCGCCTCCGGATCCTCGATGCCGCCGGGAAAGGTCGCGTCGAGAATGTGATTGGAATTGTCGGTGACGAAAACCCCACCGTCGGCCCCGCGAAGCTGAACCTGTGCGCCAAGGGCTTGAAGCTTGCGCTCCACAAGCGAAGCCGCAAACGGAACGACCTCCACGGGAAGGGCAAAGGTCCTGCCCAAACGGTCCACCAGTTTGTCGGGGGTCATGACAACGGCCAGGCG
>JARGOW010000003.1:20829-24813 GCA_029212955.1 Planctomycetota bacterium
CCACCACTTTTTCGCGCAGCAACGCGCCTCCGCCCCCCTTGGTCAGCCGGAAATTGCGATCGGACTCATCGGCGCCATCGATGGTGAGGTCGATGTGGTCCACCTCGTTCAGTGCCACCAGGGGAATGCCCATTTCACGCGCCTTGTTTTCCGTGTCGACCGAGGTGGGGATTCCGCGCAGTTCGAGGCCCTGCGCAGCCATGCGCTCTGCCAGGGCGACCAGGGTGAAAAACACGGTGGAGCCCGTTCCAAGGCCCACGGTCATGCCCGTTTCCACGAGCTGGGCGGCTGCGCGGCCGGCGACTTCTTTGGGGTTCTGCAATGTGGACTCGGGTTGGCTCTGGGTGGGCATGGCTGGGTTTCAGGGGGTGTTATAGCAATCGCCCGCGGTCAAAGCTCAGGCCCGGACACCCCCACGGGTGCCGAAGCCACTGCAAAACAACAACTTACGCCTATTTATTGACGCAGGGTAATCCTCACCAAGAAGCCCCTATGGGAAAGGTGCCCGGTGTTATAAAGTTCTGACTCGTTGAGACCGATTCTCAATATAGCTGACATGACACCCCTCCCTTGCCTCCCGCGCGGGCGCTTTGCCCGCCTCATTCAAGTTGATGGAGACCGTGGCTTCCGCCGCCGGCTCCTTGAAATGGGCCTTTTGCCCGGGACCCAGGTTCGCTTGCTGCGTTATTCCGACGTGCACGACCTTGTGGAGATTGTCGTTCGAGGCTGCCACCTGACCCTTCGGGGGGCCGAAGCCGGCCAAATCATGGTGGAACCCGAGGCCGCGTAGTGGACGCCTCAAAGAAAGGGTCGAGCCCCGCGCTCCCCTTGGTTGTCGTTGCAGGCAACCCCAACACGGGCAAGACGACCCTGTTCAACAAGCTGACCGGCCAACGGCTGAAGGTTGGCAACTACCCCGGGATCACGATCGATCGACACCTGGGCAAGATCAAACTCACCAAGAGCGGTGACATCGAATTGGCAGACGTGCCTGGCGCATACAGCCTAGCCGCGCGCAGCGAAGAAGAGCAAATTGCCCTGCTGGCGAGCTGCGGCTCGGGCGGCTATCCCGTTCCCGACGTGGTCTTGGTGGTGGTGGATGCCACCCAACTGACGCGCAACCTGTACTTGGTCGTGCAATTGCTAGAGCTGGGACGCCCCGTGGTCGTGGCGCTCAACATGGTCGATCGGCTGCACGCACCCGAGGAACGCATCAACGCGGAAGCCATGGAAAAGGCTTTGGGCGTGCCCGTCGTGCCGATTTCCGCCAAGGACGGCCAAGGCACCGACCAACTGCTTTTGACCATCGACCGGGTCCTTCAGGATCCGACCAGCGCCATCTGTGAATCGCGCTGGAAGCCCAACGAAACGCTCGCAAGGGATGTGGAGGCCGTTCGATTGGCTCTTCCCGAAGACTGGCACTGCGGAGACGATCGGCGCAGCCAAGCCGTGGCGCTTTGGGCCCTTTTGTCCGTGGACGATGACGACGAGCTCAAGGGCATTCCCGACAACGTGCGCGAATGCGTGGCGGCCCGGCGTGAACTGGCTGCCAAGGAGAGTCGCGATATCGATGAGGAAATTGTGCGCGGACGCTTCGACTGGATCGATCGCGTGGCGCCAACATTCCTTCAAGAGTTCAAGCAAACCAAATCCACGCGCTCCGAACGCTTGGATTCCCTGCTGCTCAACCCTTGGACCGGCTTCCCGCTTTTCCTGTTGGCCATGGGCGTGCTATTCCAATCGCTTTTCTCCTGGGCGGATCCGGGTATTGGAGCAGTGGAAACCGCGTTTGGCTGGCTCGGGGGTAAGGTGGGCGAATGGTTGCCCGAGGGCTTCTTCCGCGACCTGATCACCGAGGGCATCATCGCCGGGGTGGGTTCCGTGGTTGTGTTCCTGCCGCAAATCCTACTGCTTTTCCTGTTTGTCACGATCATGGAGGCCTCGGGCTACATGGCTCGCGTGGCGTTCCTGATGGATCGCATTATGCGACTGATGGGACTCAATGGAAAAGCCTTCGTGCCCATGCTTTCGGGCTTCGCTTGCGCCATTCCGGCCATCATGGCGACCCGCACCATGGAGCGCCGGCGAGACCGGTTGGTGACCATGATGGTGGTCCCACTGATGACCTGTTCCGCGCGTTTGCCCGTATACACGCTCATCATCGCGACCCTGTTCCCTGCCAACATGTACTTCGGTATGCCGGTGCAAGGCCTGCTGATGGTGTTCATGTACGTATTCAGCACGGTCATCGCATTGGCTGCAGCTGCAGTTCTGTCGAGAACTCTCCTGAAGGGTCCCTCGGTCCCCCTATTGATGGAATTGCCGCCCTACCGCATGCCCGATCTGCGCACGGTTTTGCGCGAGACCTGGGAAAAAGGACGCGTGTTCCTTACCGAAGCAGGCACGGTCATTTTGGTTTGCACGATCGGGCTTTGGTTGCTGTTGTCCTTCCCCAAGGATGCAGAACTTGATGCTCCCTTTGACGAACGTCGGGCTGTCGCCGAACAAACCTTGACCGGTGAAGCGCAAAGCGAAACCCTTGCGGTCATCGATCAGGAACAAGCCGCTAGCCACCTACGCAACTCCTACGCCGGCCAGATGGGACGTTCCGTGGAACCCGCCCTGCGCCCCCTGGGCTTTGATTGGAAAATCGGAGTGGGCCTGATCGGCGCCTTCGCGGCCCGTGAGGTTTTCGTTTCCACCATGGGTTTGGTTTACGGGGTCGGCGCTGACGTCGACGAGGGCTCAAGCTCCCTTCGCGACCGCATTCGCAACGAATCCCACAAGTCCGGAGAGAAGGTCTACACGCCCCTGGTTGGCATGTCCTTGATGATCTTCTTTGCCCTCGCTTGCCAATGCATGGCGACTATCGCCGTTGTACGCCGCGAAACCGACTCCTGGTTCTGGCCGCTCTTCATGTTCGGCTACATGACCGCCCTCGCCTGGGGCGCCAGCTTCCTCACCTATCAAGGTGGTCTGCTGCTGGGATTTGAGTAAATGCATGTGCCGTTTGGCACATGCATAGAGCCGGATCATTGTGCAGCGTCCACGCCAAGTCCCGAATTGACGGCTTCGCACTTCGATCTAGGGTCGTCGGGTCCATTGCACCTCCAAGAGATCACTTCCCCTTTGAAGTGGGACGGAACGGGCCTTGCGGCGCATGCAAGGGGATGCTGACCCCAGGAATTTGGGTGGTTGATACCATGGGGTCCCAATAATCCGCTTCCCACACCCTGCACTTTTGACATGCGCTTCACCCAGCTTCCTGCCCGTTTGCTTTTTGGTTTCGCATTGACCGCTTCGGCGGCCATTGCCCAATGCCCCGATGAACCTACCCTGGAGCATTGGACGGGGAATGGAAGCACGACCTGCCCTTGCTTTGTCGCCGGTGAAGAAGCAGGGTCCGTATTCACGGCTCCCGCGGCCCACTACCCCATCGAAATCCTGCGCGTTGGGTTTGGTTGGGGTTCGCAGTTTGGCGGAGCACCCACCGTTCTGGAGCAGGCCATCAAAATCTACCCCGGTGGCCTTCCGAACCCGGGCATCCCCCAGTACACGGTGGCCGGTCCCACGCTCAACGACGGCTTTATCAATGAGTTCGACCTGACCCTGCACCCGGGCAATCGGGTGATCAACTCCGGTCCTTTTACGGTGACTCTGGAGTTCATGAATTCCAACTCCGGCCAGCTGTTCGACCCGAGCCTGGTGCACGATGGCAACGGCTGCCAGCCGGGCAAGAACGTGGTCAAGGCCATCCCCGGTGGCTGGTCCGACGCCTGTGGCTTGGGTGTCAGCGGGGATTGGCAAGTCCACGTAATATACCGGCAGGTAAATTGCGGCAATGGAAACATCGGCACCAACTATTGCCTGCCCGCCGTGGCCAACTCTACAGGCCTAGAAGCCGGTATCGTCGCCACCGGCAGCGAACTGGTCCTCGACAATGACGTGACCCTGGAAGCGGTCAACCTACCGCTCAACCAATTC
>JARGOW010000526.1 GCA_029212955.1 Planctomycetota bacterium
ACCGCTCTTGGCGGACGATCAAATCCTTGGCTTTCTGAGGTTTGAGACCTACCGCGACGGGGAGCTTTCCTATTGCGGGGTCCACTACCACTACCACTGGAATCCGGAAACCGTGGAGTCCAAAGGCGGCGAGGTCTTTGCCCACTTCACAAACGAGCACTCGGCGCTCAGCGTTCTCACACGCAAACAACTCAAGCATTGCATCGCTTCGGGCCACTTCGATGTGCCTGCGCACCAAGGGCGCTACGACATGCTCGTGTCGGCGGCATCCGACCCTTATACCCAGTGCGGTTTGCAGCGTTTGATCTGTACTTCGCGGATGGACGATTTCCTCCTGTGTCACCTTCCCAACGTGTACCTGGATCGCATCGGTGTGAAGGCCCGGGACTTCGTTCCCCAGCTCGAAACAATCGGTGAGGTCGCGGCCGGGCGAACGACGGGGGAGCAACTTTTTGATCCCAAGGTGCGCCTGTACGTGCCCCGCGAGGATTGGAACAAAGTGTATTACGGGGCGGCCCTGCCCGAGTACCGGACGGCCATGGAGTTTGGCGCTCGCCGTATCCTGTCCATTGGATGTGGTTCGGGTGAGGTGGAAGCGGACTGGGTCAGCCAGGGTGCCACGGTCACCGCCGTGCCCATGGACGCGATTATCGGAGCCACGGCCGCACTTCAGGGTATCGAGGTCCTGCCCCCGAACCTGGACGATGCCATCGCCCAGGTGGGCGATCGCCTGTTTGACATTGTGGTTTTCCACAATAGCCTCGAGCATGTGGCGGAGCCGGTGGCTTGGATTCAAAAGGCCATGCTGTGCCTGGCCAATAAGGGCCAGGTGGTGGTCCTCGCGCCCAACCAGTTGGGTCGTCGTTTGCGACACCGGGTTCGTAAGGAAGCCTACCCCTTCGCCGAACGACCCTCCTTTGCAGATGCCAACTACCACTACACCTCGCCGCGCATCGTTCGCGGTTGGTTGCAGGAAGCCGGCGTCGAGCCCGAAAAAACGCATTTCATTCTGCGGGGTAAGGCAGCCCAGGTGGCTCAGAAGGCCAAGGGACTCATCGATTCGGTCTTTGCCAATGCCTTCATTCAAACCGGACGGAAGAGCTAAAGGGACCGTGGGCGAAGCGTTGGATTCCAAGTCACAAGGGCCCCGGTTTTCGGTGGTGATCCCCGCCTACAATCGCGAAGGCATTGTGGGACGGGCGATTCAGAGTGCGCTAGATCAGAGCTATGCACCCTTTGAAATCCTGGTGGCGGATGATGGTTCGACGGATCGAACGGCCGAGGTGATCGCCTCCTTTGGGGCGCCGGTGACCTTGATTTCCCGAGAGAATGGGGGAGCGCCAGCGGCCCGCAATAGCGGGGTCTTTGCAGCCCAGGGCGAGTGGATCGCTTTTCTGGATTCCGATGACTACTGGACGGAAGATCACCTGAAGAATATGGCTGCGGCCATCGAAGCCACGGACGGCCGCGGCGAGTTCTACTTCGCCGACATTCACATGGCGGAGAATGAGGGCGCACGGCCCCAATGGGAACGCGCCGAGTTTTCCATCGAGGGTGATTTCCAGTTGTTGGAAGACGGTACGCCCTGGGTTCTGCGCAAGCGCGTGCCCCTGTTGCTGCAAGCCGCGGTCTTCCATAGGGAACGGCTCGTGGAGGCGGGTGGTTTGTGGGAGGTCTTGCCCATGCGCGACGATACCCACGTGTTCTTGCGCCACGGAATCGCCAAACCGATTTGCGCCGTGGCTGGCATCGGAACGATCCAAACCTCGGATGACCAGTCGGGTGGTCGATTGACCACCACGATCAGCAATACGACCCAGCGCTATTGGCGGTGTTCCATTCTCATGTGGGGCGACCTGTTGAAGCGCGTGCCCCCCGGGGATCTGGCCTCCCGACGACTCCTGGAACAGCGTCTTTGTCTCTCGCACATCCGATTCGGCGTGAAAGCGGCCAAACGCGGCCACATCCACAGCTTGCTGATTCACGGGTGCAAAGCCTTCCTGGCCAGCCCGCGCACCGTTTTGAGCGCTCTCGGCAAAAAGGTGGGGCTGGGATCCAATGAGAACTTGACGGGTTGACCCGCAAGCCCCATTTTTCACCCCGTGAGTCGTCCCCGAGTATCCGTCGCCATTCCCGTGTACAACGGGATGCCTTTCCTGGAGGAGGCTGTCGAATCGGTGTTGGCCCAGGGGTTCGGGGACTTGGAATTGATCCTCGCGGACAATGCTTCGGATGACGGTACCGAGGAAGCGTGCCGACGCTATGCGGCGGAGGATCCCCGGGTGCGGTACTTCCGGCATGTGGAGAACATGGGGGCTGCTGCCAATTTCAATTTCACGGTGGCGCGGGCCCAGGGCGAATTGTTCAAGTGGGCTGCCGCGGATGATGTGTGCGGCCTGGATTGGATTTCCCAGAGCGTGCAGGCTCTGGATGCGGCTGGGCCTGAAACGGTATTGGCTTTTCCGTGGGTGCAATGGATCGACGAACAGTCGAGCCCGCTCGAGTCCTATGGGCCGGATTTGCCCTGGTCCCAGGGCAAACCTCACGAGCGCCTGGCCAGCCTTTTGGCGAATCCGGTGAATACCCATTTGTTCAAATGCAGTCCGATCTGCGGGCTGATTCGACTCAAGGTGCTCCGCGGAACCGAGTTGATTGGGTCCTTCGGGGGCTCCGACAAGGTCACCCTGGTGGAACTGGCTCTGCGCGGCCAATGGACCGAAGTGCCGGCATATCACTTCAAACGCCGCATCCACGAGGAATCCTCCCTAGAAGCCAACAAGACCCCCGAACAACTGGCCCAGTGGTTCGATCCCAAGGGCGGCAAACGCTACCCCATGCCCCGCGTGACCCTCTTCCAAGGATTCCTACGGGCTATCCAAAACGCGCCCTTAGGAAGGCAGGAACGCTGGCGCTGCATCCGTGTCCTCGTCCGCTTCTTCCGCTCCGAATGGAGAGTCCTTGGCGGTGAGTACAAAATCAAACTTCGAGAAGTCCTGAAGATTGGGCGGTAACGAGTTCTTTGGGCCCAGTGTATTGGTTGGGCGTGAGCTGCTGCGGCGATTCGATTTTGGGTGATCGGTTTGATGCAGAGAGCGAAACGGGTTTGTTCACACGAAGGCACGAAGAAGCACGAAGGCACGAAGCTCCACCCGAAGGAGTAGGGCCAATCACGAACCACCGGAGGTTCTGGCGAAGCCAGCCCGACACGACTTTAATTTCTTGTCGGTCTGGC
>JARGOW010000527.1 GCA_029212955.1 Planctomycetota bacterium
CGTTGTTATATAGTCCCTTGTGTGGTTCGCTTGCGGTTGCTGGGGGCCACTCGGATACGAATCCCCACCTGGTTGAAGAAAGCGATAAATTCTCTAAGAGAATTGGAGGTCGAGCTGCTGCGCCATTCCAAATCCAGTTCCGTTCCACAGATATTGCAATGAAGCTCTTACCCATCCTGGCCGCTTTCCTGGCGGTTTCCTTCGCATCCAATTCCTTTGGCCAATCGGCCTGGGCCCTCAAAGCCCCGGCGATGTCACCCTTGGCGGATTCGTCCCCCAGTCTGGCCTATGACTCCGGTCGTCAGCGAATGGTGCAATTCGGAGGTTTGAACAACGGGGGCACGTTCGAGTACGACGGTACCGATTGGGTTTCGATCTCCACGGCCCACTCGCCTTCCCCTCGGTTTGCCGCAGCCCTGACCTACGACGCCGCCCGCCAGGTCGTGGTCTTGTTCGGTGGAACCGACGCTTCCTTCAACTATCTTGGCGACACCTGGGAATACGACGGGGTCGACTGGACCCAAATCAACACGATGAATTCCCCGGAGGCACGCGACACCCATTCCTTGGTGTATGACTCCATTTGGCAAAGGGTCCTCCTCATCGGCGGATCGGGCCTTTCCGGCCGCCTGACCGATACTTGGCGGTACGACGGAACCAACTGGGTCCTGATTGCGCCGACGGGTTCCTTTGGGGATACGATCCAAGGCGCTGCGGTGTACGACCCCATAGGCCATCGCGTTTGGTACTTTGGTGGACTTCTGCCGACCTTCGGAATGAGTGATGTGCTGTGGGTCTTTCGTTCGGTCACGGGGACTTGGACCCAGGTCCTCACAACGGGACCCCTTCCTCCGGGGCGCCGATTGCACGGGGCGGTTTGGGATGCGAGTCGCCAACGCATGGTGGTCCATGGCGGCGCCATGGGAGCCACGTTCCTTAGCGACACATGGGAGTTTGATCCGTTTGCCCTTGCTTGGAGCCTGTCAGTGGGAGCCGATGGCCCTGCCGTGCAGGACTTCTCCATGGCGTACGATTCCACCCGTCAGACCACGGTTCTTTGGGGCGGGCTCAAGAGCGCTGGCGAAACCAATGAAACCTGGGAGTATTCGACAGGGTCTACCGGAGTCGGCCTGGCTTTTTGCAACCCTGCAAGCGACAACTCCATGCTCCGCCCAGCCCAGCTTTCGGGGTACTTCAATACGATGGGTGGAATTTCCGGAGGCCAATCGGACCTGCACTTGGAATGCGCGGAAGGCGTCCCAGGCCAATTCGGATACTTCCTGGTGGGCACGGGGCGACATGAGCCGGGTGTTGCCGTCAGCGATGGTCGATTCTGCCTAGTGGGGGGAATGGATCAATTTTTCCGCTACAACGTGACGGGGACCAGCTCCATGTCGGGAGGCGTGTTTGATGCCGCAGGTGTGCTCCAGAATGTGGTTGGAACCTCAGCGATAGGCAGCGGATATGACGTTCCCGATGCGGTTTCGGGGACCACACAAACCATCACGGCCGGCTCGCAATGGCACTTTCAGGTTTGGTATCGCGACACCCCCGCGGGTGTTGGCCACTCCAATTTTTCCAATGGCTTGAGCGTGAACTTCTAGTTCCCGGTCCAGAATCGCGGGGTCGTGACGCGAACGTCTGCCATCATGCGGCACCCCTTGGGTGCCGCGTTTTTGTATGGCTCTGGCCTAGGAGGGTGTACCCTTGGTGCAATAGGAAACCACTCCCATGATAAAAACATTCGCAGCCACCGCCCTCATCGGGCTCACCAGCCTCTTTTGGACCGCAGACGATTCCGTGGAGCCGCCGCTCAAATACGTATTGATCGTGGACGGCAAGGCCCATGAGGTGACGTTGGACGAACCCATCCAAATCGAAGGGGAGTTCAAGGATCCCACCATTTCGCTCAAGGCCGCCTCCACTCGACTCTTCACCTACGGGGATGTGGAATTCCAGTACCCGGCGGCCTTTGGGTGGGAAGCCGAAGTCGTCGGCGACCTGGAGAAGACTTGGACCCTGTCGGGCAATGACTTCACCATGATGTACTTCATCCTGCCCGCCGAACTCGACTCCGAATCGTTCCTGGCGGCCATGGCGTCCGGCTTTGGCGGTGGGGATCTCGATGCCCGTGAAATTACACGGGACTTTGGCGGTGTGAAGCGTAGCGGCCACGCAACCGAATTCGAATTCGCTGGAATCGCATTGAGCTTGGAGGCCTTTGCATTGCCCAGCAAGAACGGAGCCCGCCTGCTGGTCTTCCAGGACAGTTCCGACCAAGTGGACAAGCGCAGCGAAGAAGCCAAAGCCGCCGTGGAACTCTTGTCGAAGACCTTTGTCGATCGCTTGGGCCCCGACGGAGCGGAAAAGTAAGGAGCGAGTTCCGGTTCGCCCTCCCGCAGGTGCAGGGAGATAACCTCCTCGGAAACCGAACCGGATCTCGATTGCAAAAGGGTGCCCGGCGCGAATGAAACGCGCCGGGTTCCTTTGTTCATGCGCTGACCGGATGACGCGGGGGCCGCGAAAACCCGGCGGTTCCTGCGGGTGCGGCTACAAGCCGGCGAGGGCCAGTTCGCTCATGCGGCGCGTATAGCCATGAATTTTCCAATGCCCCGGGGCCCAGCCCGCCAGGAATCGGTGAAAGTCGGCCCATGCGGCCGGGTACAGGCCGCGCCATTCGTCGACCAAGGCATCCTTGTCCACGTGGTCCTCCAGGCATTCCCGCAGGTGAGCGAAATAGGTGTCCAGAAGTTGCGGGGCCCGCTCTTCGCATTCCGCGTCGGTCAGGCAACTACTTAGGAAATATGCCACGTCCTTGATGCCGCCGCCGCCGCCCACGTATTGAAAATCGACGGCGGCCACGCCGTGTTCGCCAAAGCAAAAGTTGGCCACTTTGGCGTCCCCGTGTACGAGGGTGCGATAGCGGCAGTGGTTGAGCAGGTGATCGAGTTTGGGCGCGGCTTCCAGAAGCTTCGGATCCTCCAGCACCTGCAGCTCATCCTGCCGCGTGGCCAGGTGCCAGTAGGTTCCGATTTGCCACAGCCCGGTGGGTTCGTGATTCAGGTATCTGGCGTGGAAGGAGGCGAGCCAATGCAAACAGCTGTCGATTTGAGCAGGGTTTGGATCGGTGTGGCGCTGCGCATAGCCCGAGGCGTCCAGGTCCTCGAGCAGGAAGCGCCAGCCCCGCGCCGTAGCTTCCGCGTGGTAGCACTTGGCGGTGCGGTGAGA
>JARGOW010000528.1 GCA_029212955.1 Planctomycetota bacterium
GATCCCGATCGGCGGGAGGAAAAGCCTCCCGGTGGATCTCGATGCGACCGTCGTCCAGGGATGTGGGTTGATCCGCGTGGTAAGAGGGGTCGAAACCCACGCCACTCGAGGCGCCATGCTCAATCATGAGGCGCAGGAATTCGGCGTCGCCGCAGCCGACTTCGAGCACACGCTTGCCCTGGAGTGAATAGCGCTCGACAAGGTCCTTGGCGAATCCCTGGAGGTACCCCTGGAAGAACTCGGAAAAGCCCAGGGAGTTTTCGTATCCGTCCCCGTATCCGAGCAGGTTCTCATCAAAAACCCGGTTGCGAGCCATGCCCGTGTCCGGCTCCAGAACCAGTTGGAAATCCCCCCGGGGCGCATTCCGGGCGGCTTCTTCCGTGGGCCAGAGCACGCAGACGTGCACCGGAATGTTCGGCAGGTCGAGGAAGGGGGTGGGCATGGTGCTGGATTGCATGGGGCGGCGAATGGATGGCGATTCGGGTCGGCATACTACGGGACGCGGGGTGTCCCACGAAGAGACAGCATCCCGTTTTGAAAATCGGTCGATTCGGGGCAGCCCTGAAGGACTTTTCAATGCCTGGGGAGCGCATGCCGTGGGGTCCCGAATGCGGTCCAGGGGCTGGATCGGGTGGGGGACCGCACCCCTGTCCGATTCTTTATGAAATGGGGGGTAGGAGACCCGGGCTTGAGCCCCGGGTTCGGGGTACAATTTATGGGGCTTCCAAGCCCCTCGAACGAGTTCTGCAGAACCGATTGCGAGCCCTCTCCAAAGCGATCAGCACCCTTTAATAGGGTTTTTGATTTCAGCCAATGTTTTTGGGGGGTGCCGGGATCAACCAAATGCAGGTTCGTAGGGATCTGGAAGCCGCTGGCTGTGCCTCTCCCGCAGCCTTCCGCGGGCATCCAATCCGCACAAACTTCGCACACCTTGGTTTCAAGCACCTTGAAAGCACTCTCCTATATTCTGATTTGCCTTGGGGCAGCCGTAGGCCTGATCGAACCCGTCCAGGCCCAGGGCGCCGTTCGGCTCCATCCGATCAGCCAGGTACAGACTCGCCAGGGCATTCCTTCGGCGAGCCAGCTTGTCCCGCGCGTTGGTTTCGGTGCCAACCCCGCAGCGATGGATGAAGGCGGCGCTGCGCTGAACTTGGAATTGAAGTTGTCCCGCACTTCTAGCTTGCCGGTACAAGTGGAGATCGTGGCCACGGGCCTGGCCCAATACGGGGTGGACTACACGCTCGACACCCAAACGGTAGTGTTTGCCCCCGGCCAACTTTCGGCCCAGGTCCTGCTGACCGCAACGCCCGATGGCGTGACCGAGGGCGTGGAGCCCATCGATTTGACTTTGGTGCAACCTCGCCTCGCCCATCTGGGAGAGGGTGCCAGTCACCGGGTTTATCTTTCGGATGTTGTGGGCTCGGGATCGAGTGCGGGCGGACACCTGAACTCCGACGACTTTGATCGCTGCGGCAACCTGGCTCCCCTTTGGTCCCTGGCGGATCCCCGGGGCGATGGTTCGGCCCAGGTCGTGGGAGTGGGAACAGGTCAAGCGACTTTGAATATGGCCGCACCGGCAGGCGTGGAGCACCAGGCATGGAATTCACTTTCTTGCCCCCAGGTGTTGCAACCCTTGGGCGTCGGCGACTTCGAAGCGGAAGTGGCGTACACCGATCGACCCAGCGATGGGGAGATCTACGGAATGCTGATCAAGCAGGACGGCGGAAACTGGATCCGCTTCGACTATTACAACTATGGCGGCACCCTGTACGCCTTTGCTGGACGCACGATCAACGGAAGGACACGCCAGAAGCTGAATACCTCTGTCCCCGTGAGCGGGACTGGGATCTGGATGCGCGTGTCGCGCACCGGGAACCAGTACTCCCTGCGTTACTCCAATGACGGGGTGCTTTGGACCACGCTGACGAGCTTCAACCACTCTTTCGCCCCGGTGGAGTTGGGACCTTACTTGGGCAACTTCGGGTCCAATCCTGCCGCGAGCATGGAAGTGGACTATGTCTTTGATGTGGAGAGTCCCATCCACCCCGAGGACAGCGGGCTCAAGGCCAATCCCACCCTGGCTGTTGCGGTCGCAGGATCCGGTAGCACCTCCTCCAACCCGATCGGTCCGGCCCACAGTTGCGGCACGGACGTGACCCTGACGGCCACCGCCGATCCGGGCTGGGTCTTCTCCGCTTGGGCCGGTGACGTCACAGGCTCCCAGCCGTCGATCGTTGTGACCATGGATGGTCCCAAGGACGTGACCGCGGTCTTCGTTTCTGCGAGCTCGCCCCCGGTGATTTCGAACGTGCAGGTCGTGCCCTCGCACGGGGATGCGGTCGTGACCTGGGAAACGGATCAACCTGCTACTTCGCGCGTGAATTATGGAACCACGGCGGGCTATGGAAGTTTGGTTTCCGATGGCAGCCTGGTGACCCAGCACCAGCAAGTGCTAACGGGGCTCAGCGAGCAAACCGTCTACCACTTCCAAGTGGTCTCGGAAAACGGGGCCATGGATTCAAGCCAGAGCTCGGACGACACTTTCATCACACCCGCCATACCCGTGGCTGCCCTGGTTTCCGATGACTTCAATGGTTGCGGTGGATTGGGTCCTGCCTGGAGTTTCCAGGATTCGCCCGCGGGTGATGGATCCTATGGTTTGCAGGGCGCCGGCACCGCTGACGCACAGATGTGGATGCACGTGCCGGCCGGAAGCGATCACCAGGCCTGGATGAACTTGAACGTGCCGCGGGTCATGCAGGGCGTGGCGGACACGGACTTTGAGTTGGAGGCCAAGTTCGATAGTGAATTGACCGCTGCCTATCAGCTTCAAGGGGTTTTGGTTGAGCAGGATGCCAACCACTGGCTGCGCTTTGACCTGTATAGCGATGGCTCCGGCGTCAGCTACTACGCAGGGACCACCAACGGTGGCGGCACCCTTGAGGAGGCCAACGGAACCCTGAATGCCAGCGCGCCCTACTACTTGCGTGTGGGCCGTTCGGGCAATCAGTGGACCTTCGAGCATTCCTCCGATGGAAGTGGCTGGACGACCCTGGCTAGCTTCACCCAGGCCTTGACCGTGCAACAGGTGGGAACCTATGCGGGCAACGCGGGTGGATCGTCGGCACCGGCCTTTACCGCCCTGGTGGACTACGTGTTCGACACGTTGGCGCCGGTGGTGCCCGAGGACGGACCCACCACGGGATCGGGGCCCTTCACTCTCACCA
>JARGOW010000529.1 GCA_029212955.1 Planctomycetota bacterium
CCGTGGACTCAGCCGATGGGGGAGCTTCTCCCATCAGCCCTGTTTGGGAACGTCCCAAGGCAGAATCCGCGCCGGTCGAAGACGTGTCCGAGGAGTTGGATATCGTCATGGATCTGCCTGAGTTGGTCGAACCCGCCCAGGCCCCAGAAGTTGCCGCCGCCGATGTGCAGCCCTTGCCGAAGCTGAACTTTGAGTCCCTTGAGTTCGATGCGGAGGAAGCGAAAGCCTCTTCAGAAACGCCCAACAGCCCCATTTGGGAGTCGCCCCAAACAGGGGGATCCAAAGCTGCGGTGGAATCCAGTGCCAACGACCCCTTCGCCGGGGAATTGTCCGAGCAGGACCAGGTTGACGCGCTTGCAAACCTCTCCGAAGCTGAGGAAGCGGTTCTGGATCAAATCGATGAACTCGAGGATGAACTCGAGCGCGAGATGGAAAAAATCCGTCGCTTGGAAGCTAAAACCGAGGGATTGGTGGCCGGGGATGCCATGGAAGAAGCCTTGGTCGAAGCGCCGGAGACCATGGAGGATGCGGCCGCTGGGGAGCTCGAGGGCGAAGAATTGGAATTCGTCGTGGTGGATGGACCCGACCTCTTTGGTGAATCCGACGAAAGCGAGTTGGATGGTGAAGTTGCTGGGGAGGAGACGGAGACCGTAGTTGCGGAAGAAGAGGAGGAGGACGAGTACGAAGAAGAAGAGGCTGAACTCGAGGAAGGGGAAGAATACGAGGAGGAGGAAGGGGAGCTCGAGGAGGGGGAAGAATATGAGTACGAGGAGGAAGAAGTGGACGAGGACGAGGATTCCGAGGCCGCTGAGCTAGAAGACGGCGAGGAAGAAGAGGAAGAAGAAGCTGAGTTAGAAGAAGGCGAGGAAGAAGAGGAAGAAGAGGAAGAAGAAGCTGAGCTAGAAGAGGACGAGGAATACGAATACGAGGAAGTAGAGGACGAGGAAGAAGACGAGGATGCCGAGGCCGCCGAGGCCGCCGAGCATGAAGAGGGCGAAGAGGAAGAACTCGAAGAGGGCGAGGAATACGAATATGAGGAAGTAGAGGAAGAGGACGCCGAAGAGGAGGAGCCCGCAGCGGCGGAACTAGAGGAAGACGAGGAATACGAAGAGGAGGAGGAAGAGGAAGGGGAAGGGGAGGAGGCCGCCGAACTCGATGGCGACGAGGAAGAAGAGGACGAGGAAGAAGAGGGCGAGGAATACGAGGAATACGAGTACGAGGAACTCGAGGAGGAGGACGAAGACTCCGAGGAAGAGGAGGAGACCGGGGAAGCCGCCGAGGAGGAGCCTGAGGTGGAGCTCCAGCCTGCCCCCCAGTCCCGCCGCAAGGTGGGGCGGGACTCCAAGTGGAGTCACGGGGACCTGGTCCGGGAGGCCGGTGCCTTCCTGATCGAGCGGGATCGGGTGGGAGTTTCCCTGCTCCAGCGCCAATTCGAACTGGAATTTGAGGATGCCCAGGCCTTGCTCGACGAGTTTGAGGAAGCCGGGCTGATCGAGCCGTACATGGGAGGCCAGAAGAGGGCTATACTGCTGGACCTTGAAGCGTGGCTGGAGCGTTCCACCAGCAGCTGATCCCCCCTCTAGCGCCTCCCCCCGGTGCCGATTCCCTTGACCAACAACGGCCTCGTTTCCCTCGTCCACCTCGGGTGCGCCCGCAATCTGATCGACTCCGAACTGATCCTAGCTCGCCTCGCCGAGCAAGGGTTGACGGTAACCGGAGATGCGGATCAAGCGGGCTGCGTGGTGCTCAACACCTGTTCCTTCATCGGTCCCGCACGGACAGAGTCCTATGAGGCCCTGGAGGGTTTGCTCGAACGCAAACGCCAGGGCACACTTCAATCGGTCGTCGTAGCGGGTTGCCTGGTTCAGCGGTACAAGCAGACCTTGCGAGAGGACTTCCCGGAGGTCGATCTCTTTGCGGAGATCTCCGACTACCGGGGACTGGCGGAATCGGTCAAGCGGCTTTCCGATGGCAAAAAGATCCAGGACTACCTGTCGAGCCCAGGCCTGCGCCCCGCCGAACGTGACGGTGCCCGCATGCTGGCCACACCTGGCTCCTACGCTTACCTGCGCATCAGCCACGGTTGCGATCACACCTGTTCCTTTTGTGCGATTCCCGGAATCCGAGGGCCCCACCGTTCCAAGCGCCCCTCCGCCGTGGTCGAAGAAGCTACGGAGCTCATCGCCGCAGGCGTGCGCGAATTGGTGATCGTCGCCGAAGACTCCACCGCCTGGGGCCGCGACTTTGGTGCGGAATTGCCCGACCTGGTCCGCGAACTCGCTGATCTGGATGGCAACCACCGAGTACGCGTCATGTACGCCTATCCGGGCCGTTTCCCCTGGGGCCTCACCGAATTGCTTCGAGATCACCCGCGCGTGGTGCCCTACTTGGATATTCCGATTCAGCATGCCACCAGTCGCATGCTGAAAGCCATGCGCCGCACCGCCAGCGTGGATCAGGTCACCTCTACCTTGGAACGCTTGCGCAAGGAAGTGCCTGGGATCACGCTGCGCACGACCATGTTGGTCGGCTTCCCTGGCGAGCAGGAAGAGGATGTGGACGCCCTGGTCGAATTGATCGAAAACGCGAAACTGGCGCGTCTGGGCGCATTCCCCTTCTCTCCCGAGGAGGGCACGCACGGCAACGACTTGCCCGATCGCGTGGACAAGGACGTGATCGAAAAACGTCTGAAGCGCGTGCTGGAAGCCCGCGATCGCACTCTCAAGGCGGTCCAAGAAAGCCACGTGGGTAAAACCGTTACGGTCACCGTGGATGAACCGCCGGACCCGGAAGGCTGGGTTGTGACGCGCGGGGATTGGGACGCGCCCGAGGTAGACCCCTTCGTTCAAGTCTTCTCACCCGACGCCAAGGTGGGGGAGGACCTCCAGGTCATCATCCGAGAGGTGGACTCGGAGTTCAATCTCATCGCCGAAGCTGCCACCGCGGAGGAAATCGCTTGAAAGGCGTCTTTGCCCACTGGCCGAATCGCATCACCGCCATCCGTTTCATCGGGGCCCTCATTCTGTTTGGGGTTCTGCAAACACTCTCCGAGGAGACCCGCACTTCGATCGACGTGCGCCGGACCGAGGTCCAGTTTTCCTTTTGGCTGTTCGTGGTCGTGGCCGCCACTGATTTCCTGGATGGGTACTTGGCGCGCAAGCACAAGCTGGTTTCCGACTTCGGGCGCATCGCGGATCCGTTTACCGACAAAGTGCTGATCCTAGG
>JARGOW010000530.1 GCA_029212955.1 Planctomycetota bacterium
CGAGATCCCGGAGGCGGAGAAGCACTTCCCCGCACGCTTCATGCTGTACGTGGCACCGGTGCGCGAGGAGAAACGCAAGGATCTGCCCGCCATCACCCACGAGGATGGCTCGGGTCGACTGCAGACTGTGTACAAGGAAACCAATCCGGCCTACCACGGGATGATCGAAGCGTTTGGAAAGCGCACCGGAGTGCCCGTGGTCATGAACACCTCGTTCAATTTGAAAGGCGAACCCATCGTCGAATCCCCGGCCCACGCTTTCAACACCTTCAGTCTCAGCGGAATGGACCTGCTCCTCCTGGGCAACTACGTGGTCAAGGCCGACGCCAAAAAGAAAATCGCCGAAACCAAGTTCCACCTGCGCCACGAGGGCGACTCCGTAACCGCGCTGGTTAGCTAATCCGATGAAATCCATCAACGTACTGCTCGCGATCCTGATCAGCCTGTTCGTATTCCTTTCGGTTTTCGAACTGGGGCTGCGCGCCATCGGCATGGGTCCGCCCAAGACGCTCAACCAATTCGACTCGGCACTGGGCTGGAGCAAAACGCCCGACCGCACGGTGCATCGCAAGACCGCCGAATACGATGTGCACTTTGCGATCAACGAATTGGGTTTGCGCGACGACGAAGAGATGAAGGTCGAAAAGCCGGCCGACACGCAGCGTGTGATCTGCCTGGGTGATTCCTTCACCCTGGGCTACACGGTCGAGCGCCAGCACCTGTTCGTGGACCAACTCGAAAATTGGTGGAACGAAGAGGAGCGCAAGGTCCAGGTGGTCAACACCGGCACGGAGGGTTACTCCACCGACCAAGAGGTGGCGTGGCTTCTCAAGCACGGGGATGATTGGAAGCCCGACCTCGTCCTGTTGTTCGCCTACGAAAACGACATTTACTACAACGGCGCGGAGAAGTATCGGTACTTTCCCAAGCCCCGTTTCAACGCCCAGGGAGAACTGGAAAATGACTCCCTGGTGGATCCGGGTTCCCGGAGCCTCTTCGAGAAAACTGCGATTGGCAACCTGATCGTCAAAAAAGAAGGTCTGGAATTGTTCGAGGTGCCCTCCGCCAAGGGTCCCCTACTCAAGGAACACGCTCCATTACTGACCGAGTCCCCCGCTTTCCTGGCGGATGCCCTGGCCCGAACCGAGGGCGCATTGACAGCACTGCGCAAGAAATGCGATGAGCTTGGGGCCCAGGTCGCCGTGGTGGTCATCCCCTCCCATAGCGCGGTGGATGAGGCCTACGCTGCACAATTCAGCAACCTACTCGGCCTGGCGCGCGACGATTGGGATCCCAACAAACCCGTAGACATGATGCTAGAGGCCGCTCGCTCCGCGGGGGTCCTCGCCTTGGATCCGCGCCAAGCCCTGCGCACCGCCACCCAGAAGAACGGCGACGCCTACTTCCAAAAAGACTTCCACCTGAACGCCCACGGCAATCAGGTCATTGCACACTTCGTGCATGACAGCTTGGCGGATAAGGACATGGCCCCCGGGGTCGGCAAGTTGATCGCGGACATGCCCACGCCCCCCGCACCGCCCAAACCGATCCCGCGCTGGATCCTGATCTACTTCGCCCTGTGGGGCATCCTCGGCAGCCTCTATGGCGCCTTCTACAAGGATGAAAAGATCCTGCCCCTGTTCCTCAAGGTTGGGCTCATGCTCGGTCTGGTGTTTACAGTGGCCGTGGGTGGCTCCACCCTACTCGGCATGATGGCTCCGATGACCGCCAAGATCGCATTCGCCTCGGCCATTGTCGCGATCTTCGCCTTCATCTTCTACAAGCTGGGCAACCGACTGGACACGATCGTCGAATTGCTCATCGCGTTTGTCCGGCGCGGCCATTGGTACCTGATGCCCCTGGTCATGATTCTGCTTTCGGTGGGTAGCCTGCTCGTCGTGGCGGCCTCCTCCCCGCTCGTGGCCCCGTTCATCTACACCCTTTTCTAGGTCGATCCCATGGGCAAATTCTTCAAGGAAAACTGGCTCTTCATGCTGCTGCCAATCCTGATCGTACTCGGGGTCGTGCTGTACTTGGCCCTTTCTGGCAGTGGCGAGGGTCCGTCCAGCTTTAACGGTTACGAACTGTAGGAAGAAAGGCGCTCGGACTTCCCCATCGCCCTGGGCTCGGACGACACCTATTCGGCCAATTCGATACCGAATCCGCGCAACCACTGATACGCCCCGCAAGCCTCCATCATGATCTGGTAGATCGGTAGATCTTCGGTCAACATGGTGCGGCCCAGGGTCATGGTATCTCCCTGCCCACGGTACACGCCCGGATGGGTGGTGACCGCCAAGTCGTATCCAGCGGCAATGACCGCGTGCTTCGTGGATTCGTCGAAGTCCCAACGTCGACCAAACGGATAAGCGAAGCTGGTCGAAAGCTCCGATCCCAGCACGCCCTCCATAGAGGTCCGCCCGGTCTGAACTTGGTGGTAGGCCTGCTCCGGCGAAAGGGTGGCCAGGGCCTCGTGGCCCTCGGTATGTCCGCCCAACTCCACCCCCGCGCGCCGCAACTCAAGGATCTGTTGGGGAGAGAGATACAACCGCTCGCGCAATTCGGCCTCCACGCCACCATGGCCCAGGAAAATGCGCTGCATGGCAGCGTTGCGCTCCTCCGCCAGGCATTGATACTTCAAAGTTCGCTTGACCTGGTATTCACGCTCTTCTTTAGGACCCGCCGCCGCGGCTTTCAGCAGTTGGAAGCCCTTGGCGGATTCGGCCACTCCCAGAAGCTCCTCGACGATTTGCTCGGGCGAAACCTTTGCCACGTGGATCAGCCAAAAGTACTTGTGGCTCCAGCTGACCTTGTTCTGGCTAATGGGCGCGCCCTCCAGAAACACCGTTGCCTTGGCGCAAGTCTGATCCAGAATCGGCAGCAGAACTTCACAGTTGTCCCGATAGCCGTCATCGAAGGAAAGGGCGATCAGCGAGCGGGTCGCTTCCCGGTCCTGGATGCTCTTGACCCCATCGCCCACGGTGCACCAATCGAAACTCCGACCGAGCACTTGCAGGATCTCCAGCAGTCGCCCCTCGGAAAGGGTCATGTTCCTGGGCAGGCCCGGCGCGGGTCCCACACAGTGACCGGCTAGGATCAGGAGCCGCCGCTGCGTGAGTGCATCGAACAAGCGCCAAAGGCCCGTGTGCCACACGCAGCGGCCAAAAACGGTCCGAAACCAGCCTTTGAGACGATGTTTGATCATGGAAGTGGGGATCACCGAA
>JARGOW010000531.1 GCA_029212955.1 Planctomycetota bacterium
TGGAAACAATTTTGGATTCCATGTCAGGTTTTTCGCCCCACCCGCGCCAAACCGAATGAAGGCAAAGGATTCGTCAGCGAGGCGGGTCGGCCTCCATACCCTCCGCCACCTACCAGCATGAAACCTCTCATCCTTGCCATCGCCCTCCTCGGCGCCCCCCTAACCACTTCGCTTGCCGCCCAAGACTCCTGGGTCGCTGACGTTTCCTATCCCTACAGCCATGACCTCAACTGTGCCGTTTCTGAGGGTGGGCGCATTGCCCTGGTTCAAAACAATGAGCCCTTTGGGGCCAGCATCAATGTCTACACGGCCGGAATGTCGCCCATCCACGACTTCCGTATTGATCCGGTTGGCGGAAACGTGATCGACATCAACGCCGCCATTTTCTTGAATGAAACGACCCTGGTCATTGCCGGCTCTGTTGCCAGTCTGCCCTACATGGGGGCTTTCCATGTGGGGACCGGCGTGGCTATATGGGAAGAATCTCTGACCAAGTCAGGAGCCTTCAGTGAATTGGCCATCAACAGCATTGGTAAAGTGGTCGGCTGTGGCCGGATCACCTCAAGCGGTCAAAGACTAGGGCTACTCTGCGCTGTCAACCCGACGGGTGGTTGGGCTTTTTATCGCACCTACAACCCATCGACTACAAACCTCAACATTGCGGAGAACATTGTTCCGTTGCCCAACGGAGACATGTTCCTTATGTCCACTAGCACCTCAGGCCTTGCGATCTCACGCTTGACCGACTGGGGACACGAAGTTTGGTCGAAGTGGTATGCACCGACCGACTTGGTTATCAATAGAACCCTGGGGTGCATTTCAAGCGATGGTGACCTTATGGTCGCCGGTCGATACTACGAAACGGCGCAAATATACGACAACGTGCTCATGCGCATTGACTCGGATGATGGCGCGGTTCGTTGGGCCAAAAGGTACCAGCTCCCCGGCTCCGACTCCGCAGCGACCCCGACCCAATCGCTCTTGCCCACTGAAGACGGTGGAGTGATCATGGGGTGCGATTCCCACCCGGATTCGATCTTCGCTCCTGCGCTTGTAAAAGTTTCAACCGACGGCCTGGTCGATTGGGCCAAGGAAGTCTCTGCGGGAGCTTCCACTGGAATCCTCAAGATCGACGACACGAGCGACGGCGGGTTCATCGCCATCTCCAAACTGTCCGGTAGCACCGCGCGGATCGTTCGTACGGATGTCCGGGGCAACGCCGGCCTTTGTGCCGGCGCTCCCATTACGGTTCCCCATGAACCCACCGTCGTCCAGGACACGGCCTTCACCTATCATTACGATCCCTATCCTGGTGTCTGTGCGAACCACACGACGACCACATCGAGCACCACCAGCCAAGTCACAATGGTCTGCCATTCCAGTGACACGGTAGGCACGACCTTCTGTGATCCGGCCAATCCGAACTCGACCGGATTTGCCACCCGCCTGACCGGCCGATACTCCGGCTTCATCGGGTTCGGATTGCACTTGGACGCCCGACATGGGCCCCAAAACCAGTTCGGCTACTTCCTGATTGGGTCAGGCGTCAGCGAGCCGGGGATTGTTCTAGGTCAAGGGCGGTTCTGCCTCTCCACCATCGGAGGCAATCAGTTTGGGCGCTACAACGTGTCCGGCGGCAGCCTAAACTCCCTGGGGCGTTTCGATAGCGCGGGAGTCCTGCAAAACTTGGCCGGAACATCCGCTGAGGGATCGGGCTTTGACGTGCCCTTCGCCCTACCGGGAATCAGCGGCAACATGACCTCAGGGCAAACCTGGCACTTCCAACTATGGCACCGGGAAGCGGGCGGGCAATCCAACCTTTCCAATGGAATCAGCGTGGACTTTTAGGGGCCGCGAACCCCGAATCAGATACGTAGATTGAATGGGGCCATGGCCTTGGAGCTTCCGGTTCCGAGGCCATGGCCCATACTTTGAGACCGGAGCCCTGCCAGCTCGGAGGCCAATCCCTGTCAAAACTTGAGCTTCGCCCCCCGTCGCGGGGCCCTAAAACGATCTCGGTAAAGAGCCGCTTACAACCCCTGAAAAATGGCTCGCAAAGCACCCCCTGCGCGCGCCCTGGAAGCTAAGCTCCCACCATGCAGAATCCCGTCCGCACCCTTGTTGGGCTTTTTCTTGTTTTCAGCGCCTTGATGGCTGGTGCCCGCGCCCAGGAAGGCCCGAATCCTAAAACCACAATCCGGTTTGACGAGCAACATTTGGAAATCGATTTGGGCGGGCTCCAAGATTTCGAAACCCTCCAGGACGAGGTCATGGGTCAGCTCCAGGGCCGATGGTCCGGCAAAATCGGAGACACCAAGCTCACGGTGAACCTGTTTTTCCTCAGCAGCAAGCGCTTTCGGTTCCAGGAACCCCGGGATGTACTCGACATCATGGAACTCAACTTAGATCCGCCCAAGGGCTCTAAGGACGAGGATGCCCGGATGTCATTCCTCGAAACCGAAGTGTTCGAGGGTGCCTACGGTTACGTGCCCGTTGGCTGGCTCGGCATACATGGCATTCAAAGGGGCACACGGATCACCAAGCATGAAATCCACATGTGCGGCCTCACCCCCAAAGCCGGATATTCCGTTGAGGTGACAACATCCAAGGCCCTCAACCCGGTGGATCGGCCCGCGATCCTGGAGTGGATCAAATCCTGCGTGAAGTACGACGGCCCCACCCGCGATGCCAACTGGACCGATGAGGAGGTCGAAAAGCGCTGGGAGCGCGACGCTCCCGAAAAGGTCAAGGAGAAGAGCAAACTCACGGTCCTGCGCACCAAGTACTACCTCATCATGACCAATGTGGGCAAGGGCACCACGATGAAGTTCGGGGCCAAGCTCGACGAGAACTACGAGATCATCCGCGGCGTGTATCCCTTCGATGATGTTCCCGCCCAGCGCCTACTGCCGATCTTCTACTTCATCACGCCCGATCAATACCACGACTGGTGCATGGTCACGCTCAAGCGCCCCATGTCCTCCTCCGCCGGCGTGGCCTTCGGCGATGTGTACGCCACCTACCACCAAAGCACCAACGCCCCGGTTCACATCCACGAAGCCACCCACCAAATCTTCAAGAACCGCCTTTTCCTGGGCGGTGGAGGTTCCTGGTTCCAAGAAGGTGTGGCCGAGTACATGAGTGAAAAGCCGGGCGACCTGAGCAGCATCAAAGGCCTGGTCAAGCGCGACCGCCACAAACCCTTCCAGGAA
>JARGOW010000532.1 GCA_029212955.1 Planctomycetota bacterium
GAATCGCCCGAGTTGCGCAGGGTGTCGACCAGGCCGCGGATGGCGTCCTCGTCGTTGCGGGACATTTCACGCTGCTTGGTGGCGCGATCCATGATGCGGTTGGCCACGAGCTTGAAATCGCCGCCTTCCACGAGCAGCTCGATCCAGATCTGGTGATCGGTCTCTTTCCAAAGCTGGTACGCGGCCTCGTTGGCCGGGTCCGCTGCAAGGATGCGTTGGAATGCGACCAACGCCTCTGCCTTGCGGCCTTGGTGCAGCAGTTGCACGCCTTCGTTGAAGTCGCCGTTCAGGTCCTGGGGTAGGACAGTCGCAGCGGAGGATACGGGTGCAAGGAAAGCGGACAGGGCCAACAGGAGGCCAAGATTCCGGCGCGGAATGATCATGTTCGGGGTCCTTCGCCTGGGGGGAGGATAGGAGGGGGGGAGTGGGTCACACCGGGGATTCCGTGCTGTAGCTTGGGCCATCCCCACTTGGGATCGCCCGAGGCACCTAACGGTGAAACGTCCGGGAATGATACCGAGGCACGGGCCAGGGTCAACCACACCGTTCGAGCTATCTGGTCGAAACAGCCTTCGCAGAGCCCTAGGGGCGATTGCATGGCGGGTCCGATCGGACAGGTACGCGCGGCGGGATCAAGCACAGGCTTGGCCTACGGGGTTTCCCTAGTGGCCCAGTGTGCCTGGGATACCGATGCAATCCCAGATTTTGGTGGAACAAACCTGCCGAGGGCACCGGGAACTGCCCCCACCCACTCCCCCACGGAGGGCTCCAAACCGGCCCTATCAGCCCGGAGGAAGGCATAACTTGCCCAAGACGACCCTGGATTCCGCCCCCACGGCGGGCCCGCGGCCCTGGAGAAAATCCACGGCTAGGCAAGCGAAGAGCAGGGCTTCGCGAGCATCGGGGGACACCCCCATTTCCGCACTGGAGCGCACATCAAGGCCCGTTTCCGCCCCCAAATCGGCCATCAGGGCCCGATTGTGCACTCCACCACCGGCCACCCAGAGCTGCGAAGCGCCCTGCGGGAGCCAGCGTTCCATGGCCTGGCCCACGCTGCGGGCCACGGCCCGGGTGGCGCTGGCAAGCACGTGCTCGACCGGAGCCCGCTCCCCCACTCGCTCCAAAAAACCCGACACATATAGAGGTCCAAAGGTGTCGCGCCCCGTGCTCTTGGGCGGTTCCGCCTCGAAAAACGGACTGCGCAGGAGGAAATCGACCCATTCTGGCCGGGGTTTCCCCCCGAGGGCCACCAGGCCATCCCGATCCATGGGCTCGCCCAGTAGCCGCCTGGCCAGACCATCCAACAAGCTCCCCGCCGGGCCCGTATCGAAGGCCCTGGCCGGATCCGAACCGGATCCCAACCAGGACAGATTCGCCATGCCGCCCAGATTCAGAATGGCCGTAGGCCTGGCAAGCCCAGCAAAAATCCGAGCGTCGGCCAAAATGGCCAGGGGAGCGCCGTGGCCTCCCGCAGCCACATGGGCCGCCCGAAAGTCGTTCACCACCGGTGCTCCACAGGCCGCTGCCACCTGGGCCCCATCGCCCAATTGCAAGGTCCCCGGGGCTCCAGCCCCATCGAAGTGCCACACGGTTTGGCCGTGACTGCCCACCCAGTCCAACCTCAAATCCAGGTCCACGGCCACCGCAGCTGCGGCCTCCCCAAAAGCCCGGCCCAGGTCCCGGTGCAGCAAAGCAACCCCACCCAGGTCGACCCCGCCCCCATCCAGGGCCCGACGCAGGCGACCATTCAATTCGGGAGCGAAGGGAACCGTCTCAAACGCCAGGAGCTCGGGACTGCAACCCGGTGTTTTTGGGTCGTCCCATCGGAAGCGGGCCAACCCCACATCGATGCCATCGGCGGATGTGCCCGAGAGCAAACCCGCTACGACGAGCCCCTCGGGTCCATTCAACTTGTCACGAAGTGCAGCTTGGTCCATTCGATTTTGGTGATCCTCAAGTGTGGTGGGTGGGACCCATTCAGAGGGCATCCTACTGTGATTCCCCGCTCAAAAGCCTACCGGCGCCCCTATCCATGGCCCTTCGGGGACGGGGCCTTCGGCGCACTGGAATGGAAGGGCGGTTCTTGGCGAACCCCTGCCCACCCGACATACTCCTACTTCCATGAATGCAACACATCCTAACCAGAGCAAGTCCATTTTGGTGGTCGATGACGATGGGGACATTCGCCAAGCCCTAGAAATGCTACTGCGCTTCGAAGGGTTCGAAGTGCTCACCGCCCGTGACGGGGAAGAGGCCTGGGCCCGGTTGGAGCAAAGCAAGGACCGCTTGCCTGCGGCGATCCTGACCGACCTCAAAATGCCCAACCTGGACGGGCTGGGCCTGCTGGAAAAGGTGCAAGGCTTGGACACCCCCCCGCCGGTGGTTCTGATTAGCGGCCACGGCGACGTGGCCACGGCCGTCACCGCCATGCAAACCGGCGCGGCCAACTTCCTCGAAAAACCCCTCGATGACAATCGGGTCCTGGTCACCCTGCGCACCGTACTGCGCACGCAAAAACTCGAGGATGAAAACTCATCCCTGCGCGAGCGCCTGGAAGACCCCCATCGACTGATCGGTTCGAGCCCGGCCCTCCAGTCCCTTCGCGAGCAGGTCCAACAGGTGGCCGCCTCCCCCGCTTCGGTGCTGATCACCGGGGAAAATGGAAGTGGCAAGGAAGTGCTAGCGCGCTCCATCCACGCCCAAAGTCCCAGGGCAGCGGGCCCCTTCATCACAGTCAACTGCGCGGCTATCCCAGGCGAGCTGATCGAGTCGGAGCTCTTCGGCCACGAGAAAGGAAGTTTCACCGGCGCCACGGGCAAACGCATTGGCCACTTCGAAGCGGCCAATGGCGGCACACTATTCCTGGACGAAATCGGTGACATGCCGTTGGCAGCACAGGCCAAGGTATTGCGCGCCCTCGAGACCCTGGAAGTGACCCGGGTGGGCGGAAGCGAAACCCACCCCGTGGACATTCGGGTGCTGGCGGCCACCAACGCGGACCTGAACCAAAGCGTGGAGGACAAGACGTTCCGCATGGACCTGTTCTACCGGCTCAACGTGGTTCCCCTGCGAGCCCCTGCCCTGCGCGAACACCCCGGAGACATCGGCGAAATCGCCGACCACCTGCTCGCCTTGCAAGCGGAACGTTCCGGGCGACGCGCACCCACGATCGAGGAAGACGCCCTCGCATTCTTGGCCG
>JARGOW010000533.1 GCA_029212955.1 Planctomycetota bacterium
ATCCTGGAGGCGGTCCTGGACGATCATCAGGTCCCAGGTGGCGTTGTAGGCCTGTTCGATGAGGCTGCGATTGATCCCGGACTTGATGCCAATGCGGATGACTTCTTCCGCCTTGTCCAAGCCGACTTGGGCCTTGACGGCGGCTTTCTCGTTGAGACCGACGTCCTTGAAGACTTCGGCCAAGCGCAGCTGTAGGCGGGCCTCGATGAGGTTCTTGCGCGCTTTGAGCTCGGCGTCGGCGACAAGGTTGATGGTGATGTCGACGTCTTGGACTTGGCCGGTCAGAATCTTGGCGACGTAGGTGAGTTCGCGTGGTTCTTCACCATTGAGGTGGACGCGGTCGCGATAGGAGAGGACGACTTGGTCGCCTTCCTTGGCGTAGAGGGCGTCGCCGTTGTTTGGCACTTCATCGGCGGGCGCGACGAGTTCGACTGGAATGCTGGCGGTGAAGATGCCCGTGTGCGGTCCGGTTTCGGTGATGGTGATTGGTAGAGAGTGGCGACTCTCGAAAACTTCTTCGTCTTCGTCCAGGTCGATGCCGCTTTTGGTGGGGTCGTCTTCTTCTTCAGGTTTGTACTGGCAGAAGACTTCGACGTCGAGGGTGTCGGCTTGGTCGGTGACGTCGAGATCCCAGTCCTTGACGCGACTGAAGCAGGGCTGGTCGACGAAGACGCCGTTGGTGTATTCGCGGTAGGCGCCGTCGGTGAAGCCGATGGAGGCGGAGGAGACCATTTTGGTTGTCGATAGAACCTTTTGGTTGCGGTCGCCGGAGCTGGTGTTGACGTCTTGGTAGACCATGCTGACTTGGTCGCCGCCACGAATCTGAATGGTGCCGTCGCCCTTGACCGGCGCGCCCAAGGCCGTTGGCAGCGAGCCAATGAAGCGGGCATTGTCCTTGCCCAGCGGTCGCATGCTGAGCTTCTCCTCGTCGCCACTCTCAGTTCTGGCAGTGACTTCAAAGCTGTCGGCGTCACCGACCAGTACCACCAAGTCTTCGTCGAAAACTTTGGCGAAAAAGCGTTGACCGGACTCGGCATAGAGCAGTTCCTTGGTGCCCTCCGCCGTGCTGGTGCCGACCTTCTCCAGCGCTTCCACCGCCCGGGCCCAAATCCAAGCGGCTCCTACCGTGATCAACATGGATGTACACGCTTCCATCGATGAAATAGGCAACGGGGAAGTGAAGCTCACCATCAAAATGAACGCCATGCAGTGGGCGGAATGGAAGAGCGAATACGGCAACAACCCGTCCCTCTTCAAGCGCGACATCAGCAAGCAGTTCAATCAAATCGAACTGACCGATTTCAAGCTCGACCAGGATGACATGAAGCGTCAAGCTGTGGTCACCATCCAAGGAAAAGGCATGGCGATCTACCAGGGTGATGGCGTGTACGAGGTCGAACTCGATGGCGAAATGACCGGCGGCGACCTGGTCGACGATGAATTCCGCGTCACCTACACCGAGCCCCAAGGTCCCAGCGTCCTGACCCTCATCGATCAACGCGTGCGGCTCCCCAAGGGCGCCCAAAAGATCGAAGTCACCAAGAACAGCATGGGCGACGATGTGCTGCGCTACGAGTTCAGCCAGCCCTCCGGCGGCCTGCCTTGGGGCTGGATCGGAATCGTGTTCGCCCTCCTGGGCGGAGGTTTGTTTTTCACCGCCGGTTCGGACTCGCGCGCCTAGTGGACCTCGACCTACGGCCCCCGGCCGGCCTGACCCGCTCGCGGTTCGGGCCCCGGGGGCCCATTCTTTTGCCTCGACCCTCCGAACTTCACTCCACAAGCACGCCGGACTCGATCGGGATCGTCAACCGCTCGCCCCCGCGCTCGACCACCAACACAACGCGTTTGGGTGCCTTGCCAACATTCGTTCCCGATGGAGTGGAAGATCGGTCGAGTACCGCTTGGCCATCCACTTGTACGATTTCATCCCCTTCGAGCAGCCCTGCTTGTTCGGCGGGTGACCCCGCAAGCACACGGCGTACGATACGTCGATCCTTTCGGGGCGCGACCACAAGGCCCAGGCCAACGATCGAGGGCATTGTGATCGGCTGCTCCAGGGCGACACCCGGACGACGCCAGAGCATGCGATGCTGTACCTGATCAAAGGTCACTTGGAACTGGGAGAGGATCCGTTGCCCCAGGAGGTTGGCTCGGACCGCTTGCTTAGCCACGGGTTTTTCCAAGCGAATGGGCCCGATGGAAACTTGCCCCGTCAAACGCGCGGCCTTGTCTATGAACAGCCCGTTGATCCGCATGTGCCCGCCGGTGGGTTTGGGTGCGCTCTGCAAATCGAAGCGCTTTAGTTTCCCCAGGGCCAATCCGCCAGCGGAGCCCGTGTCGATCAGCAACCAGAAGTCGACCTTGCCTGTCGAAGCCCGCACGAACGGCCTGGTTCGTTTGTCCGTGGACATCATCCCGGGCTCGCGGAGCTCCGGTTCTGTGAAGCCACCGGAACGCAACCGAACCTCGCCCTGGGGAAAGTCGTAGGTCACCAGAACGCCCTTGAAAACCTGGTGACCGAAGATGCCTTCGATCTGAAAGCCGAGGGCACGGCTCAAATGCTCCACCGATTGAATTCTGCAGGGGATGCTTCCGGTGGCCTCGTATTCGCCGATCTGAATCGAATCCATGCGGCTTCGGATACCGGTTTGTTCGGCCACATGGGGCGAGAGAACCGTGGTTCCCGCACCGGTGTCGAGCAGGATCGGAAAGGGTCCCTGGCCGTCGATCAGAGCATCCACGAGGTAGTAATTCCCGTGCTTCTGAGTCGGCAGCACCACCTCACTTTCGCTTGCCAGGCGAACCTCAATCGACGGAGATGCGCATGCGGGCAGGAGGATTCCTAGCACCAAAAGTACGTGGGCGAATCGATGATTCATGGGTGAGAGCGGTGCCATGGGGATGACTGGAATCCACGCCCGAACTGGGGCAGAAAATGCACTTATACATTCGCGCCAGGGAAACCACCACTCGCCTAGACCCTTTCCACCGGGGGAGGCACAACCCTTACGGGCCACCGCAAGCGCCTATTTTTTGGCGCAGGCTTCCATGAAGCCTTCTAGCTCCGTGCGCATGGCGCCCGGCAGCTCAGCGGTGATGGCTCGAGCGTATTCGTCCTTTGCCATTGTGAACGCATCGCGTCCGTGCAATTCCACCGCGCGAATCGCGTGCAACAGACTGCCCTCGGAAAGGGT
>JARGOW010000534.1:0-2318 GCA_029212955.1 Planctomycetota bacterium
TTGAAGCAGTCGTTTGGGATCCATGGGGAGAGCTTGGGGCAGCGGGTACCCACAATCCTATCCCACCCCTTGGCTCCGGGTCGGATAGGGCCTCGGAAGCTGCCTCGAGCCCCCCGGGACCGCCTTTTCGACCATCTCCAAGCCTTCCCTGTCAAAAAGTGGGTCACGCTCCCAGGCTCCGTGTCCCTAGTATGGAAAGGATCCACCCCATGCCGACACCCCCCGCCCAGCCCGATGCTCTCACATCCCTGCTCGCCGATGGCGCTTGGCTCAAGCGCCTGGCCGTGGGCCTGGTGGGGGAATCGGGAGCGGAGGACCTGGCTCAGGATGTCATGGTTTCCGCCATGCGAACGCCGCCCCAGGGCACCGGGGCCCAGCTCCGCGCCTGGGCCAAGACCGTGGCCCGCCGCCTGGCGGCCCGGGGCGGCGAGCGCGGGCGCAACCGGGAGCATGCGGAGCAAAGGGCGGCGCGCCCGGAGGCCTCGGACGAGGCCAGCGAGCAGCGCCTGCACCTGCACCGCCGCTTGACGGACGCCATCCTGGCCCTCGAACCTGCCCACCGCACCGTGCTCGTGATGCGCTTCCTGGACGACCTGTCGCCCAAGGAGATCGCCGCACGCCTGGACGTCGCCCAGCCCACCGCGCGCAAGCGCATCTCCCGGGCCCTGGCGAAGCTTCGGGAACAACTGGACGGGGAATTCGGTGATCGAACCACATGGATGAACGCCGTGGGTCCCTTGGCTTTTGGTATCGGTTGGAAGGACATGCTGCCCACGGCAGCCATGGCCCCCACAGCCGCCGCCACCCTTCCCCCGTTGCTAGCCCTGTGGACCATGAAAAAACTCGCCATCACCTCGATCGCCCTATGCCTCGCCCTCTGGGTCGGCTTCGAAATCCGGGGCGGAGCCCAAGCCGACCTGCAAGACCCAGGCGAGATCAATGCCCAAGCCGGCCTGATCCCCACGGCCGAACCCGAACCGGAAACCACCCCCAACCTGGCCTCCACCCAAACCACCGAAGTCCGAGGCCAAGCCGCTCCCATCGCGCCCATCCCCAAGAATTCCCCGCTAGCACAAATCATTCTAGTCGACCCGGACGGCAACCCCGCCACCGGTGGCAAGGGCGCCTGGCTCACCCCTGAAATGGAAGTCCATCCCCTGACATTCAGTGAAGAGGGGTGCGCTGTCCTACCAGAAGCTGCCGTCGGAATGTTGTGCCTTGTCCGGGCGGAGGGCTACGCGATTCAGGACTTCCTCTTGGAGTCGGTCCGAGAGAACATCACCATCGAATTGGGACCGATGACTGGCCTGAAAGGTAGGCTGCTAGTAGATGGTGGTCCGCCCCCGGAGGCCACCGAAATCGAATGCACCTGGTACTTTGCTCCGATCACGCCGTTTGAAAGGACCGTGACTCGCATGGAACAGGATCAGGGGGCGATTCTCAGGGAACTTGGACTCATGTCGGGACAAGTCAATACCCACACGCTTCCCGGTGGGGGATTCGTCTTCGAAGGCGTGCAGCCCGCGAGTCATGGGCACGTTCAGTTGCCCAGATACCTGAAGATCCTGCCCGATGGGAAATGGACCCGTGCGTCTTTTCAAAAAAATGAAAACGACCTGATCATTGAGTCCACCAGCCTTCCGTATGTGTACGGGCGCCTGATTTGGGCCGATGACGAAACCCCCTACACGGAGAACGTGAATGTGCAATTCACCAACCGTCGCAATGAGGAATACGAAGCCACTTCCGTGCAACCTTCGGAAAGTGGCGCATTCGTGGTGCCCCTGGAATACCTATCGCCCGACAAAGCGGAGGGGTTGAAACACACTGCGATACGGTTGCAGGTGGAGGGCGGTAGCTCCAGCGGTGGGCAGGATTTCCGGTTTCCCGTGAACATTGAGACACCGGTTCGAGATGCGGGTGTCCTCCGGGTGAACCGAAAACGCACCATCAAGATTCGTACGGTCAGCACTTTGGGTGAGCCCGTGGCAGAAGCGTTTGTGGAGAGTTCCTTGGCACGGGGTCGCACGGACGACGGGGGACGAATCTCACTTCCGGTGACCTTGGATGGCATGGTTTTGGCACTGGCAAATGGCCACGGGTTTACTGCCTTTGACATGGCCACAGCCAAACCCAGCGCGGCCGGTGAGTACGTGATTCACCTGCCGCAAGGCAACGATCTGACGATCACAGCAAGAGTGGAGCCACTCGAGGTGATCAAGAGTGATACCCTTTTGACCAAAGGACCAACTACTTTCATCCGAGTCGCTTTGCCCAATGGATTGCTTGGGGCGAACTCATACGGGGGCCGATCGGCG
>JARGOW010000534.1:2328-3192 GCA_029212955.1 Planctomycetota bacterium
ACCTCCGAGCCACCGGGAGTACGGGCAATCGGTCTATGTTCGAATGGGGAGTGCAAGAGATCATTCCGAACATGGGGCAAGCGATCATGCTGCCCGGATTGAAACCAGGTGTACGGGTCAAAGCAAGTTTGCACGATGCGAGCAACCATGTACTGGCTCGCAAAGAGCTAGTGATTCCTGGGGATCCCCGCCCAACGAACCTGGAACTGATCCCCACGCCCGGTAGCTATGGCTCCATTGAATTCGAAGTTATCAACGACAATGGGCATGGCCTGTCCTCACCTTGGGTTAGAGGCCTGGGCGAGGGGTGGAGAGTACCCGTTTCTCGCGGGGAAAGCGGTCGAGTTCAAGTAGGGCCACTGGCACTCGGGTCTTATCGTTTTTTGGTGGGCGCATCACGCCGCGCCACCACGGAGGTTGAAGTTTACGTAGCCCCCGGATTGCATACCGAGAAGGTCGTACTTTCTCCGGGCCGATCGATCGAAGTGAAGTATCTGGATTCCAACGGGAACACACTGCGCCATGAATGGGCGCGGGTGCAGGGCCCGGACGGGACCGTGTTTGAAAGCAAACGGAATGTGAGGGGCCCCCGATTGGAATTCGCCAACGTTCCCCGGGAGCCTCTGGAATTGCTTGCCCAGATTGGTACTCGTACAATTCGGAACAGTATCGCCTTTGATGAAAACAAGGTGGAGGTTCGAGTTCCAGCATTGGGGAAGCTGCGTGCGCACTTTGAAGAAATCCCAATGATCACCTCATACCAGGGGGAGATGATTGTGAGGGTGCTCGACAAGTCGAATCCTGAACCGGTCGTCTTGGAGCGCATCGACTCCTTTAATGCCGGTGCGACCGGGGCTTGGGACC
>JARGOW010000535.1:0-1287 GCA_029212955.1 Planctomycetota bacterium
GGTGAAGGAGGGCATGGTGGTGCCCCCAAGGTCCCTGGTCGTTGGAGTCCCCGGCCGCATCGTGCGTTCGGTGACCGACGAGGAGGCCGCGGGCTTCCGTGGCAGCGCCCAGGGTTACGTGGATCAAATCCGGCTGTACCTGTAGGGCCCAAGACAGAACCCCAATCCATGTCCGAAGTGCAATCCACCCTTTCCTATGGGGAAAAAGTGAGCCGTCTGCGCGCTGATCTGCGCAGGCTCGGACGCGTGGCCATTGCCTTTTCAGGTGGTGTGGACTCGAGCGCCTTGTTAGCCGTGGCCCACGAGGAACTCGGTCAAAACGCATTGGCGGTGATCGCCGACTCGGCCTCCCTGCCCCGTCGGGAGCTGGCTGAGGCCCTGGAAATCGCGGATCAGCTGGGTGCAGCCCTGGAAGTCGTGCGTACCGATGAGGGCCAGGATCCGGACTACCAGGCCAACTTGGGTCGCCGTTGCTACTTCTGCAAGGCCGCCCTGTTCCGGGCCATGGAAGGCGTCTGCGCCGCCCGGGAAATCCCTTGGATGGCCTTCGGCGAGATCACCGATGACTTCTCGGATCACCGCCCCGGCGCCCAGGCGGCCCGGGAATTCGGCGTGGTGGCCCCGCTCAGCGCAGCGGGTATGGGCAAGGACGACGTGCGTCGCATGGCCGCGGAGTACAACCTGCTCGTGGCGGACAAGCCCGCCTCGGCCTGCCTGGCTTCGCGTATTCCGGTGGGCACAGTCGTCACGCCGGAGCGGCTCGCCACGGTGGAGCGGGCCGAAGAAGCCGTCCGCGCTTTGGGGTTCCGCGTCCTGCGCGTGCGCCACCATGGACACATGGCCAGGGTGGAGGTGGGTGCCGATGAGCGCCCACGAGCCCTGGAACTGTGTTCCAAAATCGAGCACAGCCTGGCGGGGCTTGGCTTCGATCGGGTCCAATTTGCGACCTACGGCTCGTCCTGATTCACTCGGCGGTTCGTTGTGATACGCGCCGATCAAATGAATCGCGTGCAATTTGACTATCGCCCATAGCCGGGTACTCTCCCGCTCGATTGGTCCCATCTCGCAAGTCGGGATCAATAAAAATCAGAACGACTGGGGAGTCGTTCAGAGGCAAGTCATGAAGGTAATCGCTAAAAGTGCGCCCAGGCGTACAAGCGGGGGAGCGGGCCTACGGTCCAACAAGAATTCGCAAGCAGGGGTCTCGCTGGTCGAGGTCATGGTTGCGATCGTCGTACTACTGATCTCCAGTTCCGCGGCGTTCATGAGCCAGTTGACCTCCATGCG
>JARGOW010000535.1:1359-3169 GCA_029212955.1 Planctomycetota bacterium
ATCAGAGCCGGGATATCTCGGTGGCTATGGCTGATTTGGAAGCCTGCATGGACCAGATCCGGCTCACTCCCGTGGACGCCTTGGCCGTGGCTGGCAGCGTCTATGAGCATGGGGTGAGCGTGGCCCAGTTCGAAGACTTGCACCTGCGCGATCAGCGCATTGTGGTCACCTATCCCGGCTATGTGGTCGGCGGCGCCTTGCCGGACCCGTTGGAAGTGTTTGTTCAAGCTTCTTGGACCCCTTCCCGCGGTGGTCAAGTGACCCAGTCCCTTCGCTCGGTGAGGGTCCGATGATGAAACGAAACAAAAAAAGGCGGGCAGGGTTCACCCTGGTCGAAGTTGTTTTGAGTGCCGCCATCCTGGGGGTACTGACGCGCAGTTTGGTGATAGCTTCCCAGGGCATGGGTGCCATGTCCAAAACCGGGGGCAGCATGAGCCTCTTGCAGGAGCAGGCCACGAAGGCCCAAAACGCCCTGTTTGCGGATCTGCGGCAATCGGGATTGATGATGGTGGATGGATTGTCCTATCCCCACATCTTCGAGGACGGCGTCCCCGGCGCAGGCTTTGAGGCCCACGCCCACGTGCCTGGAGCCCAGGATGCCGTGGTGGGGCAATCCGACTTTGGAGCCCACCATGCCATCGTATTCCTGGCGCCGGCCGACATGGACAACGATGGCCGGCCCGACATGGACCTGGACTTGAATGGTGTGCCCGAGCTGGACGGAAACAGGGATGGTGTACTGAGCGAGGACGTGAATGACGTCGGCGCTTGGAACCAAGCCCTTTATCAAATCGACCCGGTAACGGGTCTTGTGTGGGACAAGGCCGGAGTGCGCTATGCGGTGCTCGACGGACCGGACGGCCGCACCTACTTGGAGCGATGGGTCGGTGGTGTTCTCGACCGCCGAATCGCCAAGGACGTGGAGCGCTTCCTCGTGGAAACGCCCCTGGAGACGGGATTTACCATCCCGTCCAACGCTGTGCGGATTTCACTCTTCTTGCGCAGAACGGATACGGACGGGGTGACTTATCGCCACTCCGCCCAATGGGTGGTCAGTCTTCAGAACGGGGAGTTGGAATAGAAATGTACAAGTACAAAAGGTGCGCCTCAGGGCGTGAAGGGGTCGCGATGGTGTATGCCATATTCGGCTCCATGATGGCGGCGGGCATGGTCTCGGTCATGTTTGCCACGGCGAACAATTCGGCCCAACAGGTGGATTTGCGCAAGGATGAGGTCCAGGCGCGATACCTGGCTGAGGGCGCCGCGGACGTGGCACGCAAGGTCGTGTCCGAAGCCGTCGCCAACTGGGAAGCCCCGCCGGAAGAGGGATCCCTCGAGTTAGGGGGCAACGACGTGCCCTATACGATCGTGAAGGTCGGGAACACGCGCAATAAGGTGGATAACTCGGGGATTCAAACCCTGATCGACGCCTATGAACTCACGGCCACCGCCAATGTGGACGGTCGCCAGGAGATGGTCAGCCGACTGGTCACAACGGAATCCACTCCGGTCTTTCAGTTCGCGGTGTTTTACACCAACGATTTGGAAGTCCTGCCGGGGCCGAGTATGACCTTGGGTGGCCGTGTACACTCCAATGGGGACATGTACTTGGGATGCGGTGGCACATTGACCATGGATACGAACTACGTGCACGCCGTGGGCAAAATGTACCGGGCTCGCAAGGACGGGGGTCTGGCAGGCGGTACCGTGAACATTCGTGAGTGGGTGAACAACCCCTACGATGGTTCCGAGCCGCGCAGTTTCCAGGCCATGCTATCCAAGGCCCAATTCGATGCCATGGGCATCGGGT